>JAJRTB010000231.1 GCA_024278495.1 Deltaproteobacteria bacterium | reverse complement strand
GGCAGTGGACACATTTCAGGTTGCAGCGCCGGGTAATCTCCCAGGCAATCCATTTAGGTTCAAAATCCATTCTCAACTCCAGGTTATTTCGTCGATTCAAGAAATTCTCATCGATTATATTCATCAGGGAGCACCCGGTCAATCAGTTTTCGCCCCAAGGCCTGCACAGCGGCGTCGCAATACGTCGCCAAACCGGTGGATCATCTCGTAACTCATCGATTAGTCTGTGTTTGTACATTTTACGAAATCATCCTGTTTGACTTGCCGGCGCACCTGTGCGAAAATAAAAATGAACACAGCAACTGAAATCAGGACATATCAGGTATGAGCAAACCAGTCATCCAGGGAGGCAGGCATGAACAAAATTACCACTATACTCGCCCCGATCGATTTTTCCGAAAACGCCCATAAGATAGCCGATGCCGCTCTCTATATCGCCGGCACGTTCAAGGCCCGTCTCTCTTATGTCTTTGTCGTGCAGGATTTTGAGGATTACAGCGGTTTCATGGTCCCGCCGGTCAGCATGGTTTCCCTCAAGGAGGATATCTTTGCCTCGGCCCAGAAACAGATGAACGAGTTTGTAGAGCAGCGCAGTGACAAGGCAAGGCAGACAGGCATCCCGACAATCCGGGGCACCATCCTGACAGGGGATGTGGCCGAGGAAATCCTTGAGCACGCCAAATCGATCAACTGCAACCTGATCGTCATGGGAACGCACGGCTACAAGGGAGTTGAGCGTATCCTCTTCGGGTCCATCGCCGACAAGGTGGTCAAAAATGCCTGCTGCCCGGTCATGACCATCAACCCCTTTCAGGAGGAGTGCGAGGGCCGGTAAGAGGCAGGCGATCACGGGCGCCGCATCTTTTCACACTCTCACCTGCCCGCGCAGGGGGGATGGCGACCAGGGATTCAGCCGCGAACCAGGGCTCCGGCCACAAAGCCGCTACCGGCTGCAGGTCCGGTCGCGGCAGCGTTGTCCGGAGAAAAGGCGCGGGCGAAAATATGTCTGGCCGACACCCGGGAAAAGCCGAAGAGATGCAGCAGGCACCGGCCGCAGGTGTCAGGCGGACAGAGTTGGTCCAGTTCGGCCTGCCACCTGTCCGTTTCCATCCCGGCAGCGCCCTCCCCGCCGTCCCGGAAAAAGGTATCCAGAACGGACGTCAGCGAACCGTCCCCATTTCTCAAGGGAAATATCTCACCTGTGAGGGCTGCGGAATCAGGCAAAACAGCTGGCAACTCAACCGTAGCCAGCTGCACCGCCTCCCGGCCGGTCATCCGGGCATAACATTCGGCCAGGGCGTCCACCGGTTCCCGTCCGGTCGCGACAAACACCGGTTCTCTCCCAAGTTCAACGGAACCGCCGACAAAGAGCCGGGTCCAGGCCTTGAGCCGCAGCTGCAATCGTTCTCCGGTTAGCGGGGGAACGGCGGAGAGTTCTTCAGTCCTGAGAAAAGGATTATCGGTTTCCCTGCGCAACTCCTCAAGCAGTGCTTCCTGCCGTGACTCCAGGAACTCCAGGCCACGGCCCAGGCCGGCCTGTTCCGCGTCGTAGATCTCGGCCAGCTTGAGGACCAGGCGGGCCTGCCACAGCTCCATCCGCCGGGCGTCATCCTCCCGTTCCCGGATTCCCAGGGATGACAGAAGCGACCCGACAATGGCACTCTTGGTTTCCCGGGCCGGCCGGCTGGCCGCGGACACCCCGGCCAGGGTCAGGTGGCCGAGCTGGGCCGCGTACTCATCACGCCGCACGCGCAGATCGGTTACCAGCTTGAGAAAGCGGTCCCGGTCATCTCCCAGGGGCGCGGGAACCTGTATGCGGATTCGTCCGGCAAGAGCGGGATCATCGAGCGCCTGATCAACCAGTTCCGGCGGAACCTGATCCTCCTCCACTGCCTGGAAGTAGACAACCGGCTCAAAAACCGGTACAAGAGGGAAAAACATCCGACCGGTCGGGACCGTATCCGGAAAGATCACAACTGCTCTGGGTTTCATATGCAAACACTTCGCGAAAAAATTACCTTTATACTGACCGGCCTGGCCTACATGATGTTCCACCTGGCCATCTCGCCGGAAAGCTCCTTCTCAATCAGCCTGAACGGCACCATTATGGTCCTGCTCAACACCCTGCCCTACGAGATAGGTTTCTCCTATATAATTATCCTGTTTATCAGACGTCTCAGCAACGGTGCATGGCCGCCATGGGACAGGATGCTGCGTATCTTCTTCACCATCGGCATCATCTTCGGCCTCATCTACGGCCTCTATGTCAGGGGGGCCATTGAAGAGCAGCGCCGGGAAGATCGGCAAATCAGCGCAGCACGCTCCGGGGTGGGTGAACCCCCGAGGCTACCGTTGTATTGGGCATGACAAGCCCCTCCGGTCCCAGCACCGCACCCGGGCTGGTCACGGTATTGCAGCCGGTCTGAACCCGGTCCCCCAGGATCGCGCCAAACTTGCGCAGGCCGCTGTCCACAAACCCGTTATCGATCCTGACCCGCACATTCCCGGGGAGGAAGCGGAAGTTGGCCAGCTTGGTCCCGGCCCCGAGGTTGACCTCCCCCCCCAGAATGGAATCACCCACATAGGCAAAATGGCCGGCCTTGGCATCGTTTAAAAAAACAGAATGCTTCACCTCGGTGGTGTGTCCCACCACGCAACGGCTGCCGATCAGACCATAACCGCGCAGGTAGGCCCCCTGCCTGACTTCCGAATGGTCACCGATCAGGGTCGGTTCCCGTACCAGGGCCCCGGTCTCAACCAGGACACCGGAACCGATCCCGATCCTGCGGCCCTGGAAGATTGAGCCGGCCATCAGGACGGAAGCCCCGGCCAACCGGACGCCGTCGCAAAAAACCTCAAGCCCGCCTTTACTCACCGCGCCGAAACGAATCTCACAGCCGTCACCGGTGCGCACCTCCCCCTCGTGCAGGATAAGATGACAGGGCAGCGGCACCCCGTCCAGGAGGGCCGGGTGCACGGGGAGCAGACGGTCAGTCCCGGCCAGGTAGGATGTGAGACGGGCCAGACCATCCCAGACGCGTTCGCACCCGTCAAAAAGACAACGGTGCTCAAAACCGGACAAATCAAAAAAATCCTTGGCGCGCAGCATTTATATCACCAGAGTAAAAGTAAAGAACACCCTGGCAACGTAACTGAATTATCATAAGGGGGTCAAGTCTTGAGTCCGTGACGATACAAGGAATCAAGACTTGATGCGTTCGCAAAAACCTGGCCACACCAGCCGGTCACAATGGGAATGCAACACGGTGAACGCTCATGGATTCAAGGTTGCAAAAAGATGGGAGAGGTCTCTGCTTGACTTAGCGTATGGTTGTGTTTACCTTCTTTGATTCCTGGAGACCATATCGGCTCACGAGGCCGTTTACGAGGAGGAGATGGTGGAAATTAACGACAGTTTATCAAGCAGTATGGATGATTTTGGCGAAAACCTGCAGGATCTGGAAATACCGGACACCCTGCCCATGATGGCGGTCAGGGATGTCGTGGTCTTCAACTATATGATCATCCCGCTCTTTGTCGGTCGCCCCGGGTCCGTATCCGCGGTCAACGACGCCGTAAACAACAACAAGCTGCTCATGCTTGTTTCCCAGAAAGATGCGACCAAAGACGATCCGGAGCCTGATGACCTGTACCGGGTAGGCATGGTCTGCATGATCATGCGGACCCTGAAACTTCCTGACGGACGCCTCAAGGTCCTGGTACAGGCCCTTTCCAAGGCCGGTATCAGGGAATTCCTCCAGAAGGATCCTCATTACCAGGTCGGGATTGAGCTGATTGACGAACCTGATGACGTGGATATCACAGTTGAGATCGAAGCCCTGATGCGGACCGTGCGGGAGCGGACCGAAAAGATCATGTCCCTGCGCGGCATCCTCTCATCAGACCTGATGATGATCATCAATAATATCGAGGAACCCGGCCGTTTGGCGGACCTGGTGGGCTCCAACCTGCGCCTCAAGGTCAGCGAATCCCAGCAGATTCTGGAAACGGTCGATCCTGTTGAACGACTCAAGCTGGTAGCGGACCTGTTAAACAAGGAGCTCGAAGTATCAGCGGTCCAGGCCAAGATCCAGTCCGATGCCAAGCAGGAAATGTCAAAGTCCCAGCGTGAATATTTTCTGCGCGAGCAGCTCCATGCCCTGAAAAAGGAGCTGGGTGACGACGACGGGTTCAGCCAGGAAATTGACGAGCTGAAAGCAAAAATCAAAAAGAAAAAGCTCCCGAAATACGCCCGCAAGGAAGCCAAAAAACAACTCAAACGTCTTGAAATGATGCATCCCGACGCCTCGGAAGCCACCATTATCAGGACATACATAGACTGGATCCTGGACCTGCCCTGGTCCAAATTCAGCAAGGACCGCCTGGACCTGAAGGTGGCTGCGGCCGTCCTGAATGAAGACCACTACGGACTGGAAAAAGTCAAGGAACGGATCCTGGAATTCCTGGCCGTGCGCAAGCTCAACCGCTCCACCAAGGGCCCGATCCTCTGCTTTGTCGGCCCTCCGGGCGTGGGCAAAACCTCCCTGGGCCAGGCAATAGCCAGAGCCATGGGCCGCAAATTCCACCGCATCTCCCTGGGCGGCATGCGCGACGAGGCTGAAATCCGGGGACACCGCCGCACCTATATCGGGGCGCTGCCCGGCCGTATCCTCCAGGGATTGAAAAACGTGGGCACCGGCAACCCGGTCTTCATGATGGACGAGATCGACAAAATCGGCGCCGACTACCGCGGCGACCCGTCCTCGGCTCTCCTCGAGGTACTGGACCCTGAACAGAACGGAACCTTTTCCGACCATTATCTCAACATGCCCTACGACCTGTCCAAGGTCATGTTCATTACCACGGCCAATATGAGCGATACCATCCCCTCACCTCTGTTGGACAGGATGGAGGTTATCCGGCTCTCCGGCTACACCCTTGAAGAAAAGATGGTCATCGCCCGAAAATATCTGCTGCCGCGCCAGATCAGGGAAAACGGCATCAAGCCCTCTCAGATCCGCCTGGACGACAAGACCCTGGAGCGCATCATCACC
This sequence comes from Deltaproteobacteria bacterium, assembly GCA_024278495.1. Lineage (GTDB taxonomy): Bacteria > Desulfobacterota > Desulfobulbia > Desulfobulbales > Desulfobulbaceae > UBA10518. The sequence goes on along the minus strand of JAJRTB010000231.1, from coordinate 9,228 downwards.
CACTACACCCATGAAGCCGGGGTCCGGAACCTGGAGCGGGAGCTGGGCAAGATCTGCCGCAAACTGGCCCGCAAGATAGCCGAGGGCGGCAAAGGCCCCTACCGGGTTTCCAAAAACACCCTTGCCAGATATCTCGGCCCCCCGAAGTTTCTGCCCGAGGCCGAGCTGGAGACCCATATGCAGCCGGGTCTGGTCGTGGGCCTTGCCTGGACCGAGGTGGGCGGAGAACTGCTCCATATCGAGACCACCATCATGCCGGGCAAGGGCAAACTTATCCTGACCGGACAGCTCGGCGACGTGATGAAGGAGTCAGCCCAGGCGGCGCTGAGCTACTGCCGCAGCCGTTCCAAGCAGCTCGGGGTTACCACGGACTACTTTGACACCATTGACATCCACATTCACGTGCCGGCCGGCGCTATCCCCAAGGACGGCCCGTCCGCCGGCATCACCATGGCCACGGCCCTCTACTCGGCCATCATCGGCAAGAGCGTCAAAAAATGCCTGGCCATGACCGGCGAGGTTACCCTGCGCGGCAGGGTGCTGCCCATCGGCGGCCTCAAGGAAAAGGCCCTGGCGGCACTCCGGGCCGGGATCACCAAGATCATTATCCCCAGGGAGAACAAAAAAGATCTGGTGGAGATCCCTGAGGAACTGCGCAGGAAAATCACCTTTTATCCGGTCAAGGACATGGACGAGGTCATAGAGATTGCCATCGGCAAAATAAAGAAACGTAATGTCCGGCGAAAAACAGGATCCGGCAGGTCAAAACGGGCCGCCGCCTGATCCCGCCTCGCCCCGGTGGCGACTTCTGGCCTGGGCAGTGGCTGTCCTCACCGCCGTCACCCTGGGGTGCGGAGTTTGGCTGTGGCAGTACGCCGCGCGTCCCGCGGACACCGACCAGACCGTTGTTGTCCGGATTCCCCGGGGCCTGGGGAGTGCCGGTATCGGCCGGATTCTGGCCGGACAGGGCCTGGTCGCAGATGATATCCGTTTTCAGGCACTGGCCCTGCTCACCGGGAAATCATCACGCCTGAAAGCCGGTGAATACCGGATCCCGCCTCACTCCACTCCCCTGCAGATACTGTCACTGCTTGAAAGCGGCAAGGTGGTTGTCCACCAGCTCACCATCCCTGAAGGACTGAACATACGGCAGATCAGCAAAATTATCGAAGAAAAGGGCTGGGGCGATCAGGAACATTTCGTCCGCCTCACCCGGGACCGGAACCTGATCAGCTCCCTGGGGTTGCGCCAGGAAAATCTTGAAGGATACCTCTTTCCCGACACCTACCGATTGACCCTGGAAGAGATATCCCCGCGATCAATCATTGTCATGATGGTCCGGCGTTTCCAGGCGGTCTGGCAGGAAATCTCGGCCGGGCACTCTCCGATCCTGACCACCCGGGAGGTTGTTACCCTGGCCTCTATCGTGGAAAAGGAAACCGGCGCTCCGGAAGAGAGACCGGTTATCGCCGGAGTCTTTTTAAACCGGCTCCGCAAAAATATGCGGCTGCAGTCGGACCCGACCGTGATATACGGGATGGATTCGTTCAACGGAAAGCTGACCAGGGCCGACCTGCGGCAAGAGACGCCCTATAACACCTATGTCATCAAGGGGCTGCCGCCGGGGCCCATCTGCAACCCGGGCCGGGCCGCCCTGGAGGCTGTCCTGCAGCCGGCAGAGACAGACTACCTCTACTTTGTCTCCCGAAACGACGGCACCCATCAGTTTTCAGAAAACCTGGAGGAACATAACCGGGCCGTGCGCAGATTCCGGAAAAACCGGGAAAGGCCGAGAAACAAGGCCGGGACCCGGTGACAGGACCGGCAGAGTCAAACCCGGCAGGGGGCCTGGCTGCTCCGCCTTGCTACTCCTGAACCGGTTGCCGCATCATTTCTTCCATCAGGTCGGAAATCTCTTCATTTTTCGCGGCCAGTTCCTTAACCAGCTCCCTGTTCTCGTTTCTGACTTCCTGCAGTTCATCCTTCTGCTCCGAGATTCTTGCCAGGAGCACGTCCATGTTTATTTTCAGACGGTCCATTTCCTGGCCGGTCTCGGTCATGGCGTCGGTTTTCTCGTCAATAATCTTTTCAAGGCCGACCACCTGGGCGCGGGCCGCCTCCAGCTCCTGCTGAAGCCGCTCAACAGCGAGGAGCGCCTCTTCAAGCTGTCGGGCGGTATCGGGATCAGGCCCCTCCCGGTTTGCAGCATTGAGCAGCTCAGGTTGCTCCCCCGCTGCCTTCTGGCCGGCAGAGACAGCTTTCTCCTGCCGGGCGGCAAGCTTGGCCGCCAGCTTTTTTCTCTCCCCGGTCAGCTTGGTAATCTTTGCGTTACACCCTGAAACCTGCGCTTCCAGCGCCTTGATATTTTTACGCAGAGCAACCAGCTCTTTCCTGGCCCCGGCAAGTTGCTCTTCCCTGTCAAGCAAGGTCTCCTGGATTCCGGCTGTCTTGCCAAGGACCTTTTCCCGTTCCCGTTCGGCCTGACTGGTCAGTTTTTCCATCTCCAGAGCCATGTTCCGCAGCTCGACCTTCAGGTCTTTTCTTTCCCGGTTGGCGATCCCGCCCCAGATAGAGCCAAGCAAAGTGGCGGCAACCAGAACACCAATAACTGTATTCTTGTTCATACGTTCTTACTCCTCTACGCTTTTCACGGCCGGGACCTCCCCCGAGCCTGATCCATTGTCTGCAGCAGGAAGAACCTGCAGTTCACCTACACTCATGGAGTGCATTGTCCGCGGCGCGGCCGGTTTATCCTCCTCAGCATCCTGCCCGACCCCGGTAACCGGCGAACCGGCCAACAGCTCAGGATCTATGGATCTGATTTCACGTTCTATCCGGTCGAGATTTTTTCTGACCTTATCCACCAGGTCAGACTGCGGATACCTGGCCAGGATATTTTCAAGAAGCTGGCGCGACTCAAAAAGAAGCCGGACCCGGGCATCCCGATCCTTGACCCGGCCGGAGCGGACAAATAACTCCGCCGCTCTACGGCGATTTTCCCGGGCCGCGAGGTTGGCTGCCTCGTTGATCTGGTCACGGGCCATCTTGTCATAATCGGTCCCAAGCAGCCCGGTGAGCACTTCGATAGCCTGATCATACTCCCTTGTCCTGAGAAACTGCTGACCCTTTTCCCAGGTCTCCTGCAAGGTTGCCTCACGCGCCAGCCTCTCATGCTCTGCCTCGCGAAACTGGGCGCTGATCAACTCGTCGGCCCGGCTTCGAACATACTCCCTCCGCTCATCAGGCATGTCCAGGACCGGTAGTTTCTCAATCAGGCGGACCGCTTCCGAATATTTTTTTTCGTTTTCAAGCTGATCAAGGCGCTGAACAATACCGGCAAACCAGGCGTCGGCCCGGTCACGTGACTCAAGGAGAATACGGTTGACCGTTGACAGGACCATAGAGTCGGGAAAGCTCCGGACAAACCGTTGTGCCAGTAATGCCGGCTTGTAGCCGTCCCGGGCCGGGTCATAGACCAGCCAGGCCCGCATAAGATCCGAATAGCTTTTGACCTCTACTCTCCGGCTGGTCCGGGCGCTGATCATTTCCTGCTGCGATCTGGCCCAGTCCACTACGTCACCGAACCCGGCGTAGCGGTTGATTATATCAACATAACGATTAAAGGCGGCCGGGTATTCTTCCAGGCCGAACTGAATATCGGCAATGAGCCGCATCAGCTGAAATTCCCGGCTTATCGTGTCCTCCTGCCTGACGGTTCGCAACAAATCCTGCAGGTATGTTCCGGCCTCCGATTCCCGCCCGGTGCGCAAAAGCGCCAAACCATAGGCATTCCTGGACTCGAAGGAAAGCAGTTCCACCCTGTCACCGGGAAACGCCTCGTACAGCCTGACGACCTCCTGGTACTCACCAGCGGCAAGGGCGTCCCTGATTGCCTGCTCCGTCTCATCCGCCAGACGCGCCTGGTTGTCGACCAGCCATGAGCCTGACGTATGCGTGTTTGCAAGGACAATCTGGCATTCACTTTCAAGAAAATCGATATCCGCCCGTTCAACACTGTATACTTGCTCCGGAACCGCGGCGTCCCGGACAGAATCAATGCTCTCACTGATCAGATCCTCATGCAGCTGATTATAGCCGTCCAGAATTTCCCGCAGCCTGGAACGGCAGGACGCGACCCTGGCCTGCAGATCATCATCCAGGAGGATAGTTTCCGTCTCACCGGAAAAAGCGGCATCCCAGGCCTGCATCTTGTCCTCATAGGCGGCAATGCGATCTGCGACCATGGTGAGAACAGGCAGCAGCGCCTCTGAATACCCGCCAGACACGTGTCCGCGTGGAGTCCCGACCAGGTCGGAACCGGCCCGCACATTCCCCATGGGAGGCAACGTCTTGGCAGCTGTTACCGTCCCCTGCCGCCTGACGGAAGGCGTGTCTGGCGATCCGGAATACGGGGAGACATTTCCGCGTCCGCCGCAGGACACCAGGAGCAGCGCTGACAGAACAAGCGTGGAAACAAACAGGCGTTGCCGAAAAAAAACCGTTGTCATGGGCACATATTCAAAAAGGAATCATTGTCGGTTTCGCAGCTCATCACGACACTGCCAACCCGAAAAAGTGCAAAAAGCCGCTGGGCAGCCTGCTCCTCTTCCGGAAAAAAATAAACTAATTTATACATATACCAGCTGAAAGGAAGAGATACAATTATATAGTGCACCCCCGACCTGAAACAGAATGACACGGTCAAGGCGCCAAATACGTATCCGGCCGAATCATGGTCGGATCGACCTTCTGACGCCTGCGGCGGGAGCTGACCGGTTTCAACGGGAAGCAGGGTCAACCTGATCTCGAAAACCTGTCCAGAAAGGACGAAAAAAGCGATCCGGCTCAAAATTTCCGACAGAATTGACTCTGCCAAAGGCGAGAACAGCCGGCACGGACGGGGACACATTTGTTCTCATGGCTGCTCGCCCGGGAATGATCGTGCCGCCCTTCTTGCTGTCTACCGGCACAAACAGCTGCCCCACGTCAGGGTAACGCAGAGGCAGGCCGTTGAAACTCAGATCAGCCAGATCCAACCGGTCCCCGGGACGATCAAGATTGAGCGCGGACTCGGCTATCTCGCTCCAGGTCGGCAGGGCGCCGGCCGAGCCGGTCACGTGGGTCGTCCCTTTCTCCATGGGCCGGTTATCATCAAAACCGACATAGACCCCGACACTGTAGCCGCCGGACGGAACCATGCCGGTTTCCTCAACGGCAACTGACGGCACATAGCCGAGAAATGCGGCGTTGCGGAACTGATTGGCTGTCCCGGTCTTGCCGAGAAGCGGCAACGGCAGGTTCAGCTTATCCAGGAACTTCCGGCGAGCCGGATCCGTACTGTGCAGCCGGACAAAAGTGCGGGCATAGGCTCCGGTTCCATACCGGACGGTATTTTCCAAAACATTTGTTACCGCCGCAGCGGTAGAAGGATCAAAAGGGCTGAGCCGGTCAACCTTCCGGGAGTAGATTACTTCCCCGTCGACAGTCTCGATACGGTCAATTATCGCCAGCCCCTCACCCGCCGTCTCCTCCCCGGTCATCTCCAGCCCCCGGGTCCTAAACGCCGTGCCCGAGACCAGGGTCTCATACATCCTGACCGCATCCATCAGGGTGATGACATTTGAACCCAGCGGAAAAGACAGAACCGGCTCAAGCCTGGATTTGATCCCGGAGACGGAAGCCAGGCGGATAAGGTATTGCAACCCGACCAGGATCCGGTAATCGCGGACACTGCTCAAGACCTCCATGGAGTAGGGTTTTCGTGAAAACAGGCCGGCTTTCTCAACAGCCATCTGGGCCGCAACCTGGCGCAGGGCATAGGCGCTGATATACCCTTCAATAATCACTTCGTCCCAGAAGGTTTCCAGCTCCTCCGGGTTCAGAGCCGCCAGCCGCTCCCGGACCTGGGCATCGCTGAGCAGGCGCCACGATTCATGCGCCGGTTGACGCGAGAACACCACCCGGCCCTGCCCGTCCTCCCAGAGGGCTCCGACATCTTCGACATTGCCGCTTTCCCTGTCCAGGACAAACAGGGCGTCAATGCCCCGGCCTGAACGTTCATCTCTCTCCAGGTGGATCCGGTACCGGTCGAAGTCCTCGAGCCCCTGGCGCAATGCCAGAAAATTTTTTGCCAGGATCGCCTGCCGCAGCTCCATCTCCTTTTTTTCAGATCCACTCATCTTAGCAAAATCTTCTCCCGGCCCGGCAAGACCTTCCGCGTACCTGTCAAAATGCAGGCCATAGGGGAGACGACGCAACAGAACGTACTCATCCCCGCGACCTTCAAAAAGGAAGTCCGCCTCCAGGTTGCGCACGGCCCGGTCATAGGAAGCCTGCAGCAGCATATCGCGGTTGACGGAGACACCGTAACGATCGCGGATGCGCCGCTTGAAATGTCCATATGACTCCGGCGAGTTTCCCGTGCGGGGCGCCAGATCAAGATAGGCGGCAAGTTCCCGTAAACGCGGCGGAGTCAGGTGATCCGTCAGATGATACAGGAGCCAGACCGCGGCCAGATTCTCTGATTTGACCCCGGCCCAACTCATGGAAACTTCCGAAAAGGGACTGTGGTGATCCGGCCGGGGGAAATACGGCCTGTCCTGAAAAACAAAAACATCCCGGTAATTCCGCAACAGATCAGTGGCACTCCAGCCAAGCTGCAGGGCGGCGGCAAACAGAAAAGGCTTGAAAATGGAGCCCATGGGCCGACGCGCGTCAACGGCACGGTTGAAATACCTGTTTTCCATGCCGCCCGCCATGGCAAGAACCGCTCCTTCACGCATGACGAGAGCCGCACCCTGGAGCTGCGGGAACCGTTCAAGTTCCAGCACCAGGTCACCGGCCCCGTCATCTTCCCGCACGCTCACATAGATCAGGTCCCCTGCCTGCAACTGTGACAGCAGGGCTGCCCTGTCCTTATCATCAGCCACGCTCCAGCGGTTTTTCCGGTGCCGGGCGAAGGCGGTCAGGATACGGCCCAGTCCCTTCGCGTCAATGACTCCTTCGCGACGAAAACGATTAAGCCGCACCCTGATACGTACCCCCTCTTCATCGTCGTCTGCCGTGACCGACACGATCCTGCCGAAAACAAAAGAGCCCGGACGCAACAGGGTATCACCGGGATAATCAAGTCGGGCGTACTCGGAGCGGACCTCATCACGCGCGTATCCCCGCAGCCGGACATCAAGACGGGAAAGCTCCCGGCGCAGGGCCGCAAGAGTGGCGTCCTGGAGACCCCTGTCAACAGTGGTATAAATTTTTATGCCCGAGGTAGCGACATTGCCGATACCGTGCCTGTCCAGCGCGGCCGTGACAACGGGGGCACTCAATCCATCCCGCACCAGATCCATAATCGTATTCAGAGCGTACGACATCCTGCCCCGCCTGAAAATGATGTCGCGCGTTCTGGCCCGGGAGTATTCAGCCGGTGAGATAAAGCCAAGACGCTTCATGTTGGCCAGAACATAGGCGGCCCGGGTCTCTGCCCGTTGCCGGGCCCGATCCGCCGCATCCCCGGTCGACTTGGTAAAGGGATTGTAATAATTGGGCCGTTTGACACTCCCGGCGATGAAAGCACATTCGAGCAGGGTCAGATCTTCCGCCTCTTTATCAAAATAATACCGGGCCGCGACACCAAGCCCGTGCCCATTACCGCTGACAAAGAACTGGTTGACATAAAACTCCAGGATCTTTTCCTTGGAATAATGATATTCAAGGCGCAGGGCGTAGAGGAGCTCTTTCAGCTTGGCTTTGATGGTGCGCGACTCCCGCTTGAACAGATTTTTTGCGGTCTGCTGGGTTATGGTGCTTCCCCCCTGCACCACCCTGCCCGCCCTGATATTGGCGATCATGGCTCTCGTAATACCCATGATGTCAACACCGGAATGATCAAAGAAACGGGCGTCCTCGGCTGCGATGATGGCGTTGACGAAGTCCTTGGGAATCTTGTGATACGGCAGGTACTGGCGATGCGCGTCCTGGAACAGGACCCCGACCTTTTCGTTCCCGTCCCGAAAAAAGACCGGGCTCTCCCGACCCAGGGTCTTTTCGATATTGGCCAGCTCGATCTCCGGACCGGGTTCGACAACCACCAGCCAGTAAAGGGCGGCTCCCGCCGCCGCAGCACCGAGAATCGCGAGAACGAGCAAAAAATACAATGATCTTTTCAGTAGGCGAAACAGCATACGTCATCAGGCTCTTTCGCCGAATCCGGAATCATCAGGAGTTTGCCGGGGGCAGGCATGCGCGAAACCGACCCGGCAGGTATCCCGGACCGGGAACGAACCGGCAAGCAAGAGAGAATCCATACGTTTTTTCTTGAAAAAAAACATAAGCAATGGTTAGGTTCAGTAGTTTTATGCTAACAATGGTGAGTCCATTAAAAGGCGCAAACACCGGCCGGGCAAAACGATAATTCAAGACGTTACAATGCGGCCCGACGGTTCGCGGCTTGAGTGCGAAACCGACAAAAAACACGCATCAACAAAAACAGACCTGCCGACGCAATTATTCTTTATCAGCAAATCCAACAACATACAAGGAACAAAAATAAATTTTCATGAATATAACCAAGCAGATAATTACATTTTTATTGATCATTTCCGCCCTGCTGCTGTTCTCAGGCGGTTGCGCGCCGGTTCAAAAAACGACGCTGGTCAGGATGGATGACGAACTGTATGCTAATCTCAATTTTCAGCATGGTCAAATCGTTATCCAGTATACTGAAAACGAATCGGACGTCACTCTGGACGAGGAGCTGAAGGAACTGGACAAGATCGGCAACTGGGATGAAACAACGCCCCAGGACCCGGTCACCGAAGAACATCTTGAGGTTACCTATGACTTCCCGGTGACAGTCAACAAACAGGTCGAGTTTTATCTGAACCTGTTCCAGAACAAACAACGCAAATATTTTAAAAAATGGCTTGAGCGCTCCGGTAAATACCGGCCGTTTATCCAGGAACGGTTGAGCGAGGCCGGTCTGCCATCCGACCTGGTCTACCTGGCCATGATTGAATCGGGATACAACCCCTCTGCCTATTCAAAATCACACGCGGTCGGCCTCTGGCAGTTCATCCGCTCCACCGGCCGAAACTACGGCCTGCGGGTTGACTCATGGGTTGACGAGCGCCGTGATCCGGAAAAGGCCACCAGAGCGGCTATTGACTACCTCTCCTTTCTCTACAAAGAATTTGGCTCCTGGTACCTGGCCGTTGCCGCGTATAACGC
>JAJRTB010000230.1 GCA_024278495.1 Deltaproteobacteria bacterium | reverse complement strand
TGTTTGAGCGCAAAGAACATATCACCGGTGTCGCGACCGGATTCACGGAACTGGACCACATGACCGCGGGGCTGCAGCCGTCTGATCTCATTATTCTTGCCGGCCGCCCCAGTATGGGCAAGACCGCCCTGGCCATGAACATGGTCCAGCAGGCCGGGGTCATAAACAAAATACCGGTTGCGGTTTTCAGCCTGGAAATGTCCATGGAGCAACTGACTCTGCGCATGCTCTGCTCCCTGGGCCGGGTTGACTCGCAAAATATCCGGACCGGTAAACTTAAGGACCGCGACTGGCCCAATCTGACCCGTGCCGTGGGCATGCTTGCCGAAGCACCTATCTTCATTGATGATTCAGCGGCCATGACCGTTCTGGAAATGCTGGCCAAGGCCAGGCGGCTGAAATCTGAACATGATCTGGGCCTTGTGGTCATCGACTATCTACAGCTTATGCGCGGCCGCGGCAATATTGAAAACCGGGCCCAGGAGATAAGCGAAATTTCGCGTTCCCTCAAGGCCATGGCAAAAGAACTGGACGTGCCTGTTATTGCCCTGTCCCAGCTGAACCGGAGCCTTGAAAGCCGGCCGGACAAACGACCAAAGCTCTCGGACCTGCGTGAATCAGGCGCCATTGAGCAGGATGCCGATGTCATTATATTCATCTACCGTGACGAGGTCTACAACCAGGCCGAGGACAATCCCAAACGCGGCATGGCCGAAATCATCGTGGGTAAACAGCGAAACGGCCCGATCGGCACCGTCAATCTGACTTTTGTGGCCAAGTACACCACCTTTGAATCTTTTACAAACAGGGAAATGCCGATCCACGCCGCTACCCGGTATGATTTTGAAGAAGATCCCGAGCAGGACATCTGATTATGAGTGAATCGAGCAATAAATACGATTTTACAACCATCGAAGCAAAGTGGCAGCAACACTGGGAGGCAGCCAGACCATACAAGGTGACGGTTGATTCCGACCGGAAAAAATACTATGTCCTGGAAATGTTCCCCTACCCTTCCGGCCGTATCCACATGGGCCATGTCCGCAACTATACTATCGGTGACGTTATCGCCAGGTATAAGCGGATGCGGGGCTTCAATGTCATCCACCCCATGGGCTGGGACGCCTTTGGCCTGCCGGCGGAGAATGCCGCTCTGAAACGTGGCATCCATCCTGCGGCATGGACCTATGACAACATTGCCTACATGCGTGACCAGTTAAAAGCCATGGGCCTCAGTTATGACTGGGACCGGGAACTGGCAACCTGTGACCCGTCGTACTACCGCTGGGAACAGCTTATTTTCCTGAAAATGCTTGAGCAGGACCTGGTATACCGCAAGGAAACCACGGTGAACTGGTGCGACTCCTGTGCCACTGTCCTGGCCCGGGAACAGGTTATAGACGGCTGCTGCTGGCGTTGCGACGAGCAGGTGACCCCGCGAATCATGCATGGCTGGTTTTTCAGGATCACCGAATATGCCGATGAACTGCTGGCTGATCTCGAAACACTGAAGGGATGGCCTGACAAGGTCGTTACCATGCAGCGCAACTGGATCGGCAGAAGCCATGGCCTTTCCTGCGACTTTCCCATTGAAGGGAGCCACGAGAAGTTGACCATCTTCACCACCAGGCCTGACACCATCTTCGGTGTCACCTTTATGTCGATAGCGGTTGAACACCCCTTGGTCGACACACTTGTTGCCGGCACGGAGTTTGAACAGGAAGTTCGTGATTTCGTTAGAAAAACCATTGCCGAAAAACAGCGCAAGTCCGTTGATGAGGAACTCGAAAAGCATGGTGTTTTCACGGGTGCCTACTGCGTCAATCCCTTTACCAGTGAACGGATCCCCATCTATGTGGCGAACTTTGTTCTCATGGAGTATGGGTCAGGCGCGGTCATGGCAGTTCCGGCTCATGACCAGCGTGATTTTGAATTCGCCCGCAAATACGATCTTCCCGTGCGCCAGGTTATCGTACCTCCTGGTCACGATACTGCCAGTGACGCTCTGGAAGAAGCCTATACCGAGCCGGGGGTCCTGATTGACTCAGGCGAATTCAGCCGGATGGATTCCGAGGCAGCCAAACTGGCCATCATAAACCATGCCCGGGATCATGGTATCGGCCGCCGGGCAACAACATATCGACTGCGCGACTGGGGCATCTCCAGGCAACGCTACTGGGGCGCCCCCATCCCGATCATCCATTGCGCCGACTGCGGTATCGTGCCGGTGCCGGAAAAAGACCTGCCGGTTGTCCTGCCCGGCAGCGACGATCCGAACGGCAGCCACGCCCCTCTGCACCAACAGGAAGACTTTATCAGGACAACCTGCCCGACCTGCGGCAGACCAGCCCGTCGGGAAACCGACACCATGGACACCTTTGTTGAATCATCCTGGTATTTTGCCCGCTACACCTGTCCCGACTTCATGGACGGCCCCCTTGACCCGGATCAGACCGGGTACTGGCTGCCTGTGGATCAGTATATCGGCGGGGTAGAACATGCGATTCTCCACCTGCTCTACTCCCGCTTCTTCACCAAGGTTCTGCGCGATCTGGGCTATGTCGCCATTGACGAACCCTTCAAGAACCTGTTGACCCAGGGTATGGTGATCAAAGAAGGAAGAAAAATGTCAAAATCCAAGGGCAACGTGGTTGATCCAAATGACCTTATCCAGCGTTATGGCGCTGATACGGTCCGTCTTTTTTCCCTGTTCGCGGCACCGCCGGAGCGTGATCTTGAGTGGAACGCCCAGGGAGTGGACGGGGCATCACGTTTTCTCAACAAGGTCTACCGCCTGGTCCAGGCAAACAAAACGGTTTTCGCCGGCGCCCCTACGGTTCAAAATCTTGACGGGCTGGATACGTACAGCCGTAACCTGCACCGCAAAACCCATCAGACCATCAAACGGGTGACCGGAAGTATTGAAACAAACTTTCACTTCAACACCGCTATCAGCGCGGTCATGGAGCTTGTCAACATGGCAGCGGGCCTGGTAAACGAAAACAGGAACATTGACCCGGCCGTGCTGCGGGAGTGTTGTGAGACAACCCTGCTGCTGCTCTTTCCCATGGTCCCCCATTTCTGTGAGGAACTGTGGCAACAGACCGGTCACAATCATACCATGGACACCGCACAATGGCCGACCTTTGACGCGGAGGCGGCCCGGGAAAATTCCATCACCATAATCGTCCAGGTCAACGGGAAAGTCCGCTCACGCCTGGAGGTCGATTCAGACACTGACAACGAAACCCTGGAGCGACTGGCCCTGGCCGATGAACGGGTGATGAAATTCATCGGCGCCGGGAAGCCGAAGAAAATCATTGTAGTTCAAAAGAAACTCGTTAATATTGTCATCTGATACGGGCCAGTGTCTGTCCTGAAATGAGGATTTTCGTTCAAGGTCAAGGAATGCTCTACAAATAAGCGCAGGCATATACGTGATATTCCGAGCATTATTTTTTTGAGCATGACGCAGAGACTGGACGAAGAGACCATTTATGGACAGGCACAGGCTAAAACACGTTGCTGAATCCGTGGCGGGAGAAGGCATCAATTATTGTCGGATTCGCAAAAAGACTCGAATCCGACAATAATCCTGTGACGAGGCGACAGCATTGCAGGGGAACGCGCACGGATTCAGGTCGTTATCAATGCGAATAACAGCAACAAGGAGTCACAGGTGCGACAGACCAGAATACTTTTCCTGATCCTGATAACCATCGGCGTAATTTCAGGCGGCTGTGGTTACCATTTTCCCCATGTGTACGATGGCCCCACACGGATCATTTACATGCCCAACTGGAGCAACAGGACCAGCCAGCTCAACCTGGACTCCAAGATCTACCAGTCACTGTCGCGCTGGTTCCAGAAATCCAAAAGTATCATCCTGACGAAAAACAGGGGCGAGGCTGACTATATCCTTGCCGGAGAAATCGTTGATATTGATCTGCCCAGTGTATCCTGGGACGGGAACGCCCGGTCAACCGAAGTCAAGGTCAGGATGCA
>JAJRTB010000229.1 GCA_024278495.1 Deltaproteobacteria bacterium | reverse complement strand
TGCCTTCTCAGGCGGCGAGATCTTTCTGCGCCGGGATCTGGTCGAGGTGGTCAAGACCTTTTACCGCCATAATCGGCCGGCTATTATCCTGCTGTCCACAAACGGGCTTTTGCCCGAGGTCATTCGCCGGAATACCGAGGCGATCCTGGCGGCCTGCCCCCGCAGCGTGGTGACTGTCAAGCTGTCACTGGACGGACCTGAAGAGCTGCATGATCGTCTGCGCGGCGTGGACGGCGCCTATGCAAAGACCATAGAGACGTATGAGGGGTTGGCGCCGCTGGTCAGGCAGTTTGCCAACTTTGAGCTGGGGATAAATACGGTCTTTTGCGCGGCCAATCAGGACCAGATGGGGGAGATAATCGACTTTGTCGGAACCCTGGATCAGGTCGGGACGCACACCGTGTCACTGGTCCGGGGAGAGGTGGGCGATACGCGCCTGAAAGACGTTGACATGGAGAAGTATGCAAAAACAACCGCTCTGCTGGCCGAGAACCTGCGCTCAAAACAGGCCCCCATGTACCGTTTTCGCGGCGGCCGGCTCAAGGCGGCCCAGGATATTGTCCAGCGCCGCCTGATTCACAGGACCCGGCTTGAACAGAGACAGCTGATCCCCTGCAGTGCCGGACGGTTGAGTCTGGTGGTGACGGAGGCGGGAGACGTGTATCCCTGTGAGTCGTTTTCCCGGAATCTGGGCAATGTCAGGGAAAACGACTATGACCTGATGCGGATTCTCGGATCCGGGCCGGGCCGGGCAGCGGTTGCCGCGATTCGGCGCCGGGAATGCTGGTGTACCCACGAATGCTCCATGATGATGAATGTCCTGTTTCAGCCGGGGACCTACCCGGCTCTGTTCCGGGAATATCTCAGGCTTAAAAGGTAAACCGGAGGATTGTCAGCCGGCTGCGCGATTACAGCCTGATACCCTGTTTCTTCAGGTCGCCGTAGGAGATATTGTTCTCTTCGAGGAGCCGCATGATCCTGTTTCTTGGCGGGATATTGGACAGAAAGAGGAGAATGATCAGGACCAGAAAAAAGAGCCGGCTCACGTTGTTGGCACCGCCGAATGAACTCATGGCCAGGGGAACAAAGAGAACACCCAGGTACAGAATTCTTTCGTAGGCGGTTTTCAGGAGGATTTTCAGCTCATTGAAGGTGGATTCATCCAGGTACGGAAAGTCTTGGGGGGTAAGCTCACCCAGTCGTTTACGGCGCACCTGGAACAGGTAGATAAGCGAGGCGCCGATCATGAGATAAATCAGGCCGGTAAGGGTATCCGTCATAGCGATAAGAACCTTCCCCGTCCCGGTCGGGACAGGGAAGGTTGTCAGAGGTTAATTGATAACGCCGCCGGGAATGGCCGCCATGTTGGGAATGGTCATGCCGTGATGGAACAGGTAGGCAATGACGATGGCCACCGGAATAATATAGAAGACCAGGGCGACGAAATAGACCCAGACCATTTTGCCGAACTGGGCCTCGGCCAGCTTCCTGAAGTCGGTGATGATGCCGAGGCTCATGAAGGTCAGCATGAAAAAGAGTTTCCTGAAGCCCTTTTCAACCGGCACGGCCCCGGCCTTGGCGGCCTTGAGGATCGATACCCCTTCCGGGGTGCCGCCGGCCTGCCCCGGGCCGAAAAAGATTCCCAGGTAGATGAACCAGGCCGCGAAATAGCCCAGGACGAACTTCGGAAACCGGAACCACACTTCAGAGAACGGCACCCGGTCCCCCTCGTGTTTTTCTATCTTGTAGACCCAGAACAGGGCCAGGATAAAGGCCCACAAGCCGATAAACATATCGATCCAGATCTTGGTCATGACCGCGCTGGTGGTGATAACTCCTTCCATCCAGACAATCTTGCCGCCGGATTCCTTTTCCACCTTCTGGCGCATGAACTCGTCAAGGAGTTCACCGGCCGCCGCATCGGCGCCGTCGGTCTTGACCGCCATGCCCATGGCCGCCCCGGCCACAATAGGGTCACTGGTTCCGGGCCAGACATGGGTGAAGACGCCGGGCAGGATGACAAGCTCGATAACGGCGTATACCACGACTAGGGCCGAAACCATGATGGAGACAATGGGCCTGGCCCGTACAGCGCCGCCGGTGGCAACGGCCGCGGAAACGCCGCAGATGGAGATGGCCGAGGCGAGAACAGCCGCGGTTTTACGGGGCAGCTTGAACATGAGCCGGGAGATGGTGTAGACCCCGGGCCAGAAGATCAGATAGGCCACAATGGTAGCGGCCGCGCCGGCCACGAACAGGTCAAAGGTGAGATTGGCCATTTCGTGACCGATCTGCGACCCCTTGGCGCCAAGCTTGGATCCTATCAGGACCGCTTTGATGGGCAGGTATCCCACCTTGACCCCGAGAAAGACAATGGCTGTTTTGATAAACCATTCCGGCTTGGCGGCCGTGCTGAGGTAGTTGGCCAGGGGTTTGAAAAAGTTGCCGATGATAAGACCGACGATCAGGGCCAGGATGAACGAGGCCCCGCCGCCCAGGGACAGGGTGAACATGTCCGGGAAATGACTCTTCTTCAGGTCAACGACCGAGGCGGAAAAAAAGGCGTGGTGGCCGATAAACCAGACCAGGTAGGTCAGGAAGAAGATGATGGTCCAGCCGGCTAGATATTTCTTGACGTCCCACTTCTGAAAGTAGGCGCCAATGGTGGTGGCCACGGTAAAGACCAGGTAGGTGATGAGGATGGAGCCGATGGGCCCCAGGGCCTTGTAGGTATCCTTGGCGGTCTGGCTGTACTTGCCGCCCAGGGCGTAAAATGATTTGTCCATTGTAACGATCTTTTTGGCGATTGCGCCGTCGGGCAGGCTGAATACCCATTTCTTGGGGTAGGCAACCCAGCCGACAAGATCGACTCCGGCCAGGGTCAGAAGCCCCAGCCCGAAGAAGAACAGGCCGAGCCATACGGCCCACCAGTCTTCCGTTGTCAGCATGCCTGAATACCAGGCTCTCTGTGTTTTCGCCATATTTCTCTCCTCCTTACTTCCGCCGAAGGGGCAGTTCGATTATGCGATTGAAATAATGGTTCATGTAGGGCCTGATCCACTGGGGAATGACTTCGTTGTCAAAGGCCATGAAGACATCAAGCCTGTCATGGTCGGCAAGTTCGTCATGGAGGGATTGCTCCACCAGCCGGTCAAGCGCCTCCAAGGATTCCGCCCTGAGGTGAACGGAATCGTTCGAGGCGGTCCAGTTGGCCCCGTCGTGACTCAGGGTCATGTCAATGGTTGTCGTGGGCCGCTGTTTCGGCCTGAAAAGCGTCCGAAAAACCATATCTTCTCCTGTCAGTGAAAGATTGAGGAAGGGGCAAGCATCAGGCCGATGATCAGGAAAAATCCCGCCGCGACAAGGGACCAGACCACCAGTTTTGTTTCGATGGGCTCCCACTCTTCCGCGTTTTCAAGGACACTGGAGGTGTCCATGTCTCCGCCGCTTAAGGTGCCGGTATCCTGTTTTTTGGTTTCTTCTGCCATACGAACCTCCTTCTGCATGTTTGGAGCCGGGGCAAAACAACCGCACCATGCGGCTGTATTACCCCGGACATCCCTGTAACATTCAGTATAGTGCCGGGCCCGGCCGGGACGCCGGACGGCTGGATGATCATGCCCGAACCGGGCATGACAAGAGGGAAGTCGAATGAGGTGGGAGGGTTTTTTCGCGTCACGTGACACCACCGGATAATAGAACTGGATCCTGTGTTAAGTGTATCATAAAGGAGGCTGTCCTTGTCAAAATAAATTTCAGGCGCACGTTATCCGGACATGGGCCTCCGGGTAAAAATATTGTCCCGGGCCCAGAGCCAGAACAGGCTTCGCATACCGGTTACGGCGGCACGCAGATCATTTCCGCTTCGCAGGCGCAGGAGTCTTTTGGCCAGAAATCGCGGTCGCGAGTAAAATTTTTTGAAGGCGAGCTGCTTCAGGGTGGTTATCTCTGCCCGGCTCATGGTGTGGGGGACAAAGGCGGCGCCCTGGTAGGTATAGTCATCCAGGTCCTTGGCGACCGTACCGTAGCGCTCCCGGTTGTCGTAGAGCTCGGTGCCGGGGAAGGGGGTGAGGCTGTGGAAGTTGGCCACGTCCGGGTTCAGCTCACAGGCGAACTCTATGGTTTTGAGACCGTCGGCAAAGGTCTCGCCGGGAATGCCGAAGACAAAGGGTGTGAAGACCTTGATCCCGACATCCTGGGCCGTGCGCACCGCCTTTGTGATCTGGCCCAGGGTGATGCCTTTGCGCAGGGTGTTCAGGTTTTTCTGGACCCCGCTTTCCGCGCCCATCAGGATGGCCCAGCAGCCGGCCTTTTTAAAGGCTTCAAGCAGGGGCCGGTCAACCTGGTTGACGCAGGCCGAGGCAAACCAGGTAAAGTCAAGGCCCCGGGCCCGGATGGCCCCGGCCAGCTGCATGGCCCGGTCATGGTCTGCCGCCAGGGTCTCGTCAATGAATTTTATTTCCCGGTAACCCTGGCTCAGGCATAACTCGATTTCGTCCAGGACATTGGTAACGCTGCGGTATCTGATACCGCTTTTACGGCTCTTATCGAGCTGGAAGCAGTAGATGCACCTCCGGTCACAGCCCCGCGAGGTCATGATGACGGCCACGGGTTTTCGTTTATAGGTGGCCGGCGCCGGGATATAGTGGTCCGGTGCCCCAAGCAGCTCACGGGCAGGGAAGGGGAGCGCGTCCAGGTCGGTTATGAGCTGCCGCGGTTCGTTTTTGATAAGGGTCGCCCCCCGGCGCCAGACAACACCCTTGACTCCTGACGGTGTCTGTCCCGCGGCAAGACGTTTCACCAGGGAAACCGCCGTGATTTCCCCCTCGCCCGTGATCACGGCATCGATCCATCCGCACTCCCGCAGGCATTGTTCCTGGACGGCGATGGGATAGGGACCGCCGACCGTTATGAAGGCGTTGGGGTTTGTGATTTTTATATCCCGGGCCGTCCTGGTTGCCTTGGACCAGCCAAAGGCGGTTGCGTAGAGGCCGATGAATCCGGCGTCGGCCTCCTGAACCTTGCGCAGGATCTCCGCATGACTCAGGAACGCGCCGTTCAGAAAATTCACCTCGTGGCCGGCCTTCTGCAGGGCGGCGGCAACGGAAAGGGTGCCCAGCGGCTGCCAGTAATTTATCTGGGAGGCCGCGGTTTTGGTCGGGAATATCTCTTCAGGCTCCCACGCCGGTATGATAAGCACGCATTTCATGACGACGGGCTGGCTTGCAGGAGTTGTGGGTGGGTACCCTGTGGCGCTGGTGTAGCCTCGGTCGAGCGACATTCGGCTTGCCGGATGATTTTTTCGGCGGCGGCCAGGCCGCTTTCCATGGCCTGGTCCATGTTGAGGTAGCTGAACATTCCGCTCCGGCCGATAAGCTGGAGGTTGGTGAAACCGCCGAGGTACTCCGTGATAATCCGCAGCTGTTTTTTGTACGCAATGTCAAAGACCGGGTAGGCGTATGGAATCCTGAGAACGCAACTGTCCGCGATATCGTCCGGCGCAAGGAAGCCGAGTTGTTGCAGGTGGCGGCTTGTCAGGGAAGCCAGTTTTTCATCCGTGGCTTTCCAGACGGCGTCGTCGCTGTTGCAGAAGTATTCGGCGATAACATGGGACTTGCCGGCCGGGGCCAGGTCAGGGCTCCAGTTGACGGGCTCGTGGATCCGGCCAAACGGGATATCGCTGCCCGGGAAGTACATCCAGGTGAGGTCGGTGATGCTGGGCCGGTTCAGAAACAGGGCGACGATCACCAGGGAGCGGAATCTGATCCGGGCGGCTGCCTGACACACATGTTCAGGCGGCAGGGGCACCATTTTTTCAATAAACCGGGTCAGCGGGATGCTGGAAATATAGTCTGAGTCCACGAGGGAGCCCTTCCGGCCTTTTTCGACAAAAGCTATCCCGGTGATTGTCCCGTGGGCATGAAAAATTTTGCGTACTTCAGTCGAGGTGTCCACCCTGTTGCCGACGCGGATCTCGTCACGCATGCGATCGGCCAGCTGGCCGATTCCCAGGCGCGGATAGCGGAACGAGTCGGTCAGGGTCTTGACCTTTTGTACCCGGCACCTGAGGAGGGCGTGCCGGATAAACTGGGCCAGGGAGAGGCCGTCGATACGCCTGGCAACCCAGTCTTTGCTGATGTCCCGGCATGGAATGCCCCATACCTTTTCGCTGTACTCCTTGAAATAGAGCTCAAACATGGTGCGACCGAATCGGGAGACGACCCAGTCTTCAAGCGAGGTGATTGTTTTCGGGCGGAGCAGGTTGCGGATCTTTTCCCGGCCGTAATCCAGGAGGATGTTGCCGGTCTTGGCAAACCCGAGGCCGAACACGGCGTTCAACGGTGTCAGGGGGTAGTCTATATACCTGTTGTTGATGCAGATCCGGCTGGTGCGGGGAACCTTGAGGAGATCGTCTCCCAGGAGGTCTGAGACCAGGGTCTGCAGGTTTCTGTTGTCGGTCAGGAAACGGTGACCGCCAAGGTCAAAATGGTAGTTTCCAAAGGATATGGTTCGGGCCAGGCCGCCCACCCGGGCGTTTTTCTCGATCAGGGTTGCCCGGCGTCCGGCCCGGGTCAGGGCAAGTCCCGCTGACAGGCCGGAGAGGCCGGCACCCAGGATAACGGTCATGTCATCTCGTCATTTTACCAGCAGCACGGAAACTTCCGCGTTGTTCGTGACTTCCCGGCTGACACTGCCCATGAACAGGTTATGCATGCGGCTGCTGCGACAGCCCATGATAATCATGTCCACCTCTTCTTCTTTGGCCACGTTGAGGATCTCCTCGGCGGCATGGCCTTTTCTGACAATCGGCCTGATGCCGGAGATTCCTTTTGTATCCAGATGGGCGCGGTAGTAGTCCATGACCTTTTTGGCCTTTTCATTGCGCATGTCCTGGTACTCCGTCCCCTCGAGCGAGTCCTTGAGGGTCTCCCATTCACTGGCGCTGATAATGAGATCGTCCATGACCGACCCGCCGGAGATGATTTTCTGCACATACAGGAGAATGATCTCTTTCGGCATGCAGGTGCAGAATATATCGGACATCTTATCGATGATCTTGATCGAGCTCTTGGTGTCGTCCACGGCCAGCAGAATTTTTTTCATCGCGATTCTCTCCGTCTACAAAGGATAAACAGCTCGGGGCGGTTGCATCATTCCTCTTCTCCCAGGGACTGGTAGAATTCATTCATCTCGTCACTGATGCCCTCAATCTTCTCACCGCCGCCACCGCCGTAGCCGGCGGCTTCAACCGCGTCAAAATAGCCCGGTTCCGTTCCGGTCCGGGCAGAGATGGTGTAGCCGCCGTAAAAGCAGGCAAAGCCAACCACAAGGATCACTATGAGCTGGGGACCGAATTTCATCATCTTCTCCCTATTCTTCCACTTCCCTGTACAGGTCTTCAAACTGTTTCATGAGTTCCGCCTCATCGTCACCACTGGTATCAATGGACGGGGCGCCGTTATCGCCGAAGCCGACTTCGAGAAACGGAGGCAGGCTGTAGCCCAGCATGAACGAGCTGAAGGCGATGACTATGGTGAGTATGATAAAGAGATGCTGTTTCACTGTTTCCGCCTCATAAGGAGATGTTCGACCGGCCCATGGAAGGAGAAGAAAGGGCCGGTCGAACAGGGGTTGTCATCTGCTCTTTACGCCTTCTTGATCCTGAAGGTGAATTTGCCGCCTTCGGCTATCTTTTCCAGGATCTCGTTGCCGTTGGAGTCGCACATGGCGGAGACGGATTCCGACGATGACGGGTTGTCGAACACCACCTCCAGCACGTCGCCGGACTGGATCTTCTCCAGGGCCTTTTTGGTGTAGATCTGCGGGTGGGGGCAGACATATCCTGTCACATCCAGTTCGTAGATACCTTCTTCCTTTTTCGCGAATGTCATTGCCATGATATAATCCTCCGGTTTATGTGTTGTTACGTAACCAATAACAGGGTAAAATGAAAAAGTGTATAAAACCGCTACCTTGCAAGTTGTTACAGGTCAAAGTCAAGTCCGGCCATTTCCTTGGCCATCTGTCGTTCCGTATACCAGTTGAAAATCTTGACGCCGATAAAGGCGCCGCCGATCATACCCAGGCCAAAGAGCCAGCCGGACATGTCGCCCATGGCGGTCCGGACGAAAAAGGCGCCGACATTGCAGCCCAGGGCCAGGCGGGAGCCGATGCCCATGAAAAAGCCGCCCAGGATGGCCCAGAAGGCCAGCTCCCTGGTGGGCGCCTTGAACTTGAACTCGCCGTGGAGCAGGGCCATGACCGCGGCGCCGCCGATCAGGGCCACGCTCATCCAGTCGGCCGGGTTGATGGCCGGGCTGGGAATGCCGTTGACCCAGCCGAAGTAGATGTTGTCCATGTTGTTCATGCCGAGTTTCTGAAAGGTCCAGCCGACCCACTGCGCTTCCTGGGTGGTGACGTACCAGTAGCCCGGATCAAAGACGGTGCCCTTTGCCGAAATGCCGAAATCATGTCCCAGGCGCTCCAGGATGGTGCCGGCATTCTTGACCCCGAATTTCATCCGCAAGCCCTCAATGACAAACATCTGCAGACCGCAGGCAATGCCGAGGAACAGTCCGGCCAGGGAGGTCCTCTTCGAGGCCATGACCATGCCCCAGAAACCGGCCAGGTGGTCCCTGAAGGTAACGACGCCCTTTTCGGCCTGCAGTTTTTTCATGTAATTCTTTCTGACCCAGAAAAAGTAGACAATGGCCAGGATAATTACAGCCGGGACAAAGACTCCGGCAAAGGCGTTACCGAGCATGGCTCCGGTCAGGGTGTCGTCCTGCATGCCCAGGCTCTGGGCATAGGTCTTGACCGGTTGGTTCCAGACATACCCGGCCAGGTACTGGTCGACCCAGCCGTCACCGACGTTGATGGAATCGGGCAGCCCCTTCTGCAGGGCCGACTCATGCCAGGAGGCCGGGACAAATTTGTTGAGGATGCCGCCCCAGTCGACAAAGAGTGACTGGGTCACGGAAATCGACAGGATGACGAGCAGGGACACGCCGTTGCCTTCGCCGGTTTTATAGAGGGAACCGGAGGCGCAGCCGCCGGCAAAGACCATACCGATACCGAAGATCAGGCCGGCAATGGCTGAATGGATGCTGACCGGGGCGGCGTGAAAGGTACTCCAGCCGGTGGCGGCCACCAGGTTGGAGGTGATCGCAAAGAGCAGGGTGGCGATCATGATACCGACCACCATCCTCGGTACCCCGACCGCGAAGAGGTCCCTGAAGGCCGAGGCAAAACAGAACCGGCCGTACTGCAGACACATGCCGTAGATAAACCCGAACCAGAGATAGGCCGACAGGTAGATATAGTACTCGTGGATCGCCAGGGTGACCACGCTGACCAGACCGAAAAAACCGACGATAATGTATGCCCAGATAATGTTTTTTCTTGGTATTGCTATTTCCATCAGGTTCTCCTCATGATTACCCGGTTGCCGGGACGCATGGTGTTGTGTTGTTTTTTCTGGAAGCAAGGTTCGTGCCATAGGATTTCGGATACGATGATACTGGTGAGACCTGCCCCTCTCCCGCCCCGCTCCGGAGGGCATGTCTGCTCCAATAACTTTCTCAGGAATGAGTCCGGGACCTGAGGGGGCAGGGGCGGGATGTGCGACTGGCCCGTTTGGCACAGTTTGTTTCCGGTGTTGTCCTGTTCTGAACAACTTACAGTTTAGGGGTAAATAAACGCATAGTTGCATAGCCTGTGACTAAATGCCTTGCGGGTCATGGGGTGCTCCCGGGGGGTGACCGGGGCGGGAATGCGCATCAGTTTCTCAGCCGCTTCTGGACGGTGACAAAGCTCCGGTAACGGAAGATGCCTGAGTATCGGGTGAACTGCTGGCGTTCTGACAGGGAACTGTTGACAGGTCCTTCATCTGTTTTTTTCGGAACAGGGGTTGACGAGATACGGACCTGGATCTCTGGTGCGGGGAGCTGATGGTTACCCGTTCCGTACCAGAGAGGTTTGCGTTGCTGCCAGGTGAAGCGCAAGGGTGAGAAGGGGGAAAGATGATGGGGTTGCGCCGTGGGCCAGTTCTGCCGGGCAATGATGATTTTGTCGGTGTAGAGATCCAGCAGGGGGATAGTTATAAAGGTGCTGCCTTCTGATTTTTCCTGGGGGAAAACAGTCACTTCCACGGATGTTCCATCCAGGCTGTTCAGCAGGTTGCCGGCCTCCCTGATGTTCATCATGCTGGTCATTCGAAAAAAGGGCAGGTAGGCGCCCAGGAGGATAACCAGGGATGTCGTGACCATGAGCGATGTCGTGAGCCTGCGCAGCCGTATTTCTCCGATTCCTTTCAGGCCGTATGCCGCCAGCAGAGCGACAAAGGGCAGCAGCGGGATCATGTAGCGGATTCGCCGGATATCCAGGATGCTGATCAGCAGGCAGAAGAGCAGGATGAAGAGATAACATCTGTCTTTTGCCCGCCACGCCCGATACCCGGAGCAGAGGGCCAGCAGGAAAATAAACGGATGGATCTGGAAGAGAAGGGAAGAGAGAACCCCCTCGCCCCATAGTCCCAGGGCCGGCCGCTGGTATGTAAGGAGAATCTGGAGCTGCCGGATAAAGAGCTCTTTTTTGTAGAACAGTATAAGGGCCAGGGTTACAACAGTCGGCAGGACGATGCAGGCGCCCCTTTTGAGAGCAGCCGGCCATTGACTCCGTGGGCTGACAAGCAGGCAGGCCGCAGGCAGCAGGGCCGCCATGGGCCAGAGGGAGTACTTGACCAGCATCGCCGCCGTCAGCACGGCCGAGGCCCATAGTGAGGCGGCATGTCCCGGCGACCTGAGGGCCGAAAGAAAACTGTAGGTCGCCAGCAGAAGAAAGAACATGGCATGGATATCCACCAGCATCTGCGGAACCTGACTCAGCAGATAGGGCATGGTAAGCAGAATCAGGCCGCCGTATATTCCTGTCTCCCTGTCCCAGAGCAGGGCGCCGATGCGGAAGGTCAGCAGAACCGAGAGGATAAATACGGTCGTGTTGAGGAGCTGCACGGCGGTTCGTGATTCATTGCCGACGCGCAGAACCAGGCCGTAGACAAAGGGGGTAAGCGGCAGGTCCGTCCAGGCGGAGATATCGTGCCCCCACTCTCTGAGAAAGGCGAGCGGGCCAAATTCTGCCAGGTACTTTGCCTGGAGAAAGTACCGGCCTGAGTCGAGCAGCATCTCCGGCATGTTCCAGAGCGGCAGGACGGCCAGGGCGCCGGTGAAGATGAGAACAGGGAGGGGGTATTTCTCCAGGGGGAGAGTGCGGGCAATGACCAGGGAGAGGGGAATCGACAGGACAAGCAAGGGCAGTATCCCGCCAAAGCCGTCATCCTGAAAGACCCATTGCCAGCTGGTCAGGGTGTTGGCGTCAAACGAGCGGAAGACGTAGAGCAGGGCAAGGCTGAACAGGCTCAGAAACGAAACGAGCAGAGCGCCTTCTGTTTCTCCGATTCGGACAGGTTCATCCGGAGCTGCAATGGGACCGGCCGGTGAGTTGACGACAAGAGAGTCTTGTTTCCAGGTTTTCCCCGCCAGGCAGCGATTACAGGACAAGAACCTTGTCGGCATAATGGTTCATTTCCGCGTTGCTGTACTGACTGCTGCGTTCAATGGCCGGATTGAGGCCCTCGGTGTTGACCGCAAACTCCTGGGAGGAGTGGTCACAGTAACTCATGGTTACGCCTTCGAGTTCTGCCAGGGCAGTAAACTCCGGGTTCTCCAGGAGCCTGGTGCCCACGTCCATGGCAAAAATAATGGCCTGGTGGCCCCGGATCAGCGCGGCCCGGACGATCCCGGTAACCGCGTCAGCGTATTCGTCCGTATTGACCAGGATGCCTATTTTCATGGAGTCCTCCCTCTGTTACCAGGTAATAACCTTGTCGCATTCCTCGATACGTTCAACAAGAGAATTATAGTCCTGCGATTTCTGCAGATCATGAATGACGACTTCCGCCTCTTGCGATGTGGCATCCATGATTGTCCGGATGGTCGGGTCAGGGTCTTTTTTCAGGATATAGAGGATCTTCATCATGTTTTCCTCCCGGAGATTAATAGGCCAGGACATGGTCATAGCGCAGTAACCGTGTCGCAATTTCCTCGGTGGCGAGGTACTGCATGGTTTCGTTTTCCCGGACATTGGTGAATGCGTTCATATCCATGTCCCGGATGGTTTCCAGGTACAGCCTGGTCTGGTCGGTCTCTTCAACCTGTCTGTCCAGAACATATACGTCAATGATGTCGTCCATCAGGATGATACCGACGGCCATGCGCAAGGCCTCACTCTGCCTTTCCCGTACCACGACGGCAATCTGTCTGGTCATGCAAATCCTCTCTTGATGTTATTTTTCTGTTGGTTGAAATCATGCCCGGCACGACAGAAGGGGATGCCGCGCCGGGCATGCAAGCGCGCTCCAGGCCAACTGCCTGACCTGTTTTTTCTTTGGATGGACAAAGACGAGACACGCTAAAATTTAATGACCGTATAATAGATCAGGCCGTTGACCTCCCTGCTTGCAAGTATCCTGCAGGAGCAATCTCTGCACAGCCGGGGAATGAACTGCAGGGTCTTTTTCTCCCGGCTGATGATTTCCAGCACCGCGCCCTGCTGGACCTCCTCAAGGGTCTTGCTAATGAGAAAGTTGGATTGGGGTGGAATCAGGCCGCTTACGTTTAAAATTTTGTCTACCTGTATCTTCGGCGCCATGAAGTGTCCCCGCGCTTCTCCTTATTCTGCATGACGAGCGGTGTTTGCTGAATCTGTGAGGAAAATTTGTGTCTTTGGCAACTAACGCATTGAAAAAGTGAAATATTTGTTCACCCATTCAACCAGACGACTTCTCACCCGGTTCCGCCCCTCAGAGCGCCCGCCCGCGGCACATCTGAAAGCGTTCAGACCATGGGGTACAGGTCACTATAGCCCCATGGTCCGATCACGTTCATCTGCACCACGGGTGAACGCTCACGGATTCAGGTGTTTGTTTTACCAGGCGCGGCGCCTGTCCTTTTGACAATGCAATGAGGATGCCAGTCCTTAAAATAAAAGGAGTGCCCGGCAGCATGGAGTTGAAAAGGCGACGGCGGCAAGCCTTTGGGGCGGTGGAGCCCCCCCAAATTCAGGATGTTACAGTCCTTATATTGGGGGGCGTCGCACGGTAATGGTGTTGTTTTTTTCTGGAAATTCATGGTTGGAACAAAAAAACTACCTGCCCCACTGCGTGGTATGGTATAATTGTGCCAAACGGGACAACTCCGGTGAGCGTCCGGCCGGGAAAGTCAGGACGCAGGTTCCTGCCGTGCCTGTATATGTGAAACATGCGATTGCACAGGCGGGAAGGGAATCTGTTCCACTATAATCAAGATACAGGGCCGCCTTTGTCTGTTGTTGAAACATCTTTTTTCATTTCCTATCATTACTGGGAAGAGTTCCTTATCGCCCTGATCTGCATATCTCTTGCCGTCCGTCTTTTGTACTCTTCTCCCGAATCGACCGTCCGTCTTGATCCGGAGCAGAAAGGTCGGATTTATCTGGTTGCGGCCGGCTATGTTCTCCTGGCCTTTACCAGCGCCACCCATGCCTTTATCCATGTGCGCGGTTTGCCTCTCAACCTCCTGTACCTGACCCTTCTTGGGTACTGCTTTGCATTTCTGATTATTATTATGGCGGTCTCCTCGAACAAACCGCAGGCGAATCGGTTTTTTCCCTTTCTCTACGCGCCTGTCCTGCTTCTGTTTGCTCCCGATATTTACGAGAACCTGCCGGAGTTCGGCAAGTTCAGGCCCCTGGTCTGGATCACCGTGGCCTTTCTGGCCGGTCAGGTGGGCATGCTCCATGTGGCGGCCTTTTACCGGGTCAAGAATACCAGGGTGCTGCTCTCGGCGGTCGGTTTTCTGCTCATCTGTTTGTCCGCCATATTCCTCTTTTTTCCGGCGCCGATCGGGTCCCCCATGTGGATTTACGGGCACCTGTTTCGGCCTGTGGGTTTTATGATCCTCTGGTTCAGCGTCAGCCGGATGACGGTGGCGAGAATGGGCGGCTCCATCCTGTACCGGGCCCTGACCGCCTTCAGCCTGCTCACGGCTATTCCCATGCTGATCTTTGGGACCGCGGTGTTCTATGTGAATATTGACTCCATTGATATCGAAGGACGCCGGATGTTGATCTTTCTGGTTATGATTGCGACCTTTGTTTCCGTCCTCCTTTTCGGCCTGGGGTTGATTATCCGGCTGATCCGACCCATCCTGGCCCTGAAGGAGTCGGTGGACCGTCTGGTTGACGAGGGGCTGGACAAGCGGATCATGGTGACGAGCAGTGATGAGATAGGTGAGCTGTCCCACGCCTTCAACGAGATGGTCGGCAAGTTGTCCGGGGCCGTGGCCGAGCAGGAGCGGTTGTACCGACTGGCCGCCACCGGGGAGCTGGCCGCCACCCTGGCCCATGAGATAAAGAATCCCTTAAACGCCATTGGCGGGGCGGCCACCTATATCGGCAAGAATTACGAGGGGACCCTGATCAGGGAGTTTATCAAGGTTATCACCGACGAGGTCTCAAGGATCAATAAGCTGACCGGCAGCCTGCTCGGCTTTGCCCGGCCGATTTATCCGGAAACAGCTCCGTGTGACGTCAATGCGTTGATCCATGAAACCTGCCTTCTGCTCAACAAGGAAGCCGGGGAACGCAATATTGTTCTGCGCGGGGAACCAGCCCCGGACCTTCCCTGTATCAACTGTGATCAGAACCAGATCAAGCAGGTGTTGATCAACCTGGTCATCAACGCCTTTGACGCGATTGACGACCAGGGCGAGGTGACCATCTCTTCCCGGTTCGCGGGCGGCAAGGTGTATGTTTCGGTCGCGGATAACGGCCGCGGTATTTCACCCGACGATATACAAAATGTCTTTAAACCCTTTTTTACCACCAAGACCCGCGGCTCAGGCATCGGCCTGGCCATTTCCCAGAAAATTGCCCGGGGCCATAGCGGCGACCTGACGGTTGAGAGCCGCCCGGGGCAGGGCACTGTTTTTACCCTTATCCTTGTACAGGGAGGTTAGTCATGCGCTACACGATCCTGGCGGTCGATGATGAAGTCAATTCGCTGAAGGTGCTTTCGGCGGCCCTGTCCAGTGACAGGATCAGGGTGGATACGGCCCGCTCCGGAGAGGAGGCTTTTGGTATGTTCAGGGAAAGGCAGTATGACCTGATCCTGTCCGATTACAAGATGCCGGGCATGACCGGCGAACAGCTTCTTGAAAAAATCAAGACCATCTCCCCGGAGATACCCTTTGTCCTGCTGACCGCCTACGGCACCATCGAGCTGGCCGTCAATGCCATGCGTTTGGGCGCCTATACCTACCTGACCAAGCCGGTTGACCTGGATCATCTGGAAAACATCGTCAATGATCTGCTCCTGTCGGAAAAGCAGGACGCGGGCGAGGAGATTCCCGGCCGATTCCAGTTTCTGAATATCATCGGTAAATCCAAGCCCATGCAGGATGTTTTTTCGCTTATCCGGCGGGTCAGCAAGACAGACGCCAATATTCTCATCCTGGGTGAGTCCGGTACCGGCAAGGAGATGGTGGCCCGTGCCATCCACTATTCATCGCTGCGGGTGGACAAACCCTTTATTCCCATTGACTGTACAACCATTCCGGCTGAACTCATGGAGAGTGAACTCTTCGGCTATGAACGGGGCGCTTTTACCGGGGCCATGGATCGTAAGGTCGGCCTGATCGAGATGGCCCAGGGCGGCACCCTGTTTCTGGACGAGATCGGTGACCTCGATCTGGCCCTGGAAAAAAAGCTGCTGCGTTTCCTCCAGGAACGGGAGATCCGCAGGGTCGGCGGCAAGAACAACATCCAGGTCGATGTGCGGGTGCTGTCCGCTACCAACCGGGACATCGAGGCCGATGTTGAAGGCGGCGAGTTCAGGGCGGACCTCTTTTATCGGCTGAACGTCATCACCATCCGCATTCCGCCTCTGCGGGAGAGAAAAGAGGATATCCCGCTCCTGGCCAGGTATTACCTGGAGCATTTCAACCGGAAAAACAAGAAGGATATCCGTGAATTTGACGCGGATGTCCTGGAGGTGATGAAAAATTACGAATGGCCCGGAAATGTGCGAGAGCTGGAAAACGTGGTGGAGCGGGCTGTTATCCTCTGTGCCTACGACTCCGTCAACGTGGAGTGTCTGCCCTGCAAGTTGCGGCTTCTCGAGGAGGAGATGTGTGATGAGGCCCGGGAGTTCAACCTGCCGGAGATGGAAAAGCGAATCATTTCCAGGGCCCTGGATGCGACCTCCTGGAACCAGTCCCGGGCCGCGGTTCTGCTCGGTATTTCCAGGAAACAACTGCGGACCAAAATGAAGAATCTCGGGCTGCTGGGCAGATAAGCCCGGGGAAAGGCAGGGTATGGAAGAATCATGAAGACACCTGACGAGCTGCAGACATTAAAGGAAAAAATGCGGGCGGTCCAGACCGGCAATTACGACGTCGAGGCGGACAATCCCAAGATCATCCGCTGCTGGGAACGGTTGGGCTGCGACAGGACCGACTGCCCCGCTTACGGGAGGCTCCGCTGCTGGTCGATAGCCGGCACATCCTGTCATGGAGAGGTCCAGGGGCGTTTTGCCCAGAAGATCGGAGATTGCCGTGAGTGTGTCGTGTACAAGGAGTCGTGCGGTGACGATATCGGCGAGCTGATCGAGATCTTCAACCAGATGACCAAGGATATCAAGTATGATTTCCTGGAGCGGCTCCGGGCCGACGGGGAGGCGGCTAAAAAAGAACGACTGGCCGAGCTGCGGGCCATGGTCGCGGCCGTGGCCCACGAAACGCGCAATCCGCTCCATTCCATCGGCATGGCCGCCTCGTTTCTGAAAAAAAAGTATCAGGAGGAGCCGGCGACCGAGTTTCTGACCATAATCGAGGACGAGGTCGGCAAGATACGCGATCTGATTGCGATATTTTTGAGCTTTTCCCGCTCCTCTCCTCTTGAATCCGGATCGTGTGATCTCGGGGCTATTGCCGCTGACGTCATGGAACAGTTCCTGGCCCTGGCGAAGGAGCGCAGGGTGGATTTGCGGTTGCAGTCGGCCGATGACCTTGTACCTATTGTTTCCGACGCGGCCAGGATTGGTGATTGTTTGAGAAACTTGCTGGAAAACGCCCTGGAAGTATCAGGCAAGGGAGATGTCGTCACTGTCCTGATCGACCGGGATGGCGACATGATGCGGTTGGCCGTGCAGGACTCCGGCCCCGGTATCTCCGAGGTGGAGCAGCAGGAGATATTCAAACCATTTTATACGACCAAGGTACACGGTCCCGGCCTCGGTCTGGCTATTGTCGAACGAACGGTCAAGGAGCTGGGCGGGTCGATAGAACTGCGCAGCGAACCGGGAAAAGGGGCGTCGTTCATCCTCAGGCTGCCCCGGGGGAACGGTTCATAGAAATCCCCGGAGGTGAGGGATGCGGCACGCCGTTGTTTCCGTTTCGGAAGGGGATTCACCCTTTCCTGATCAGAACCGACCAGGTCCCGTCCTCAAGCTTTTTCTGCTCCAGGACGGTATGCCCCTCCTTTTCCGCGGACTTGGGGACGTTGTTGACCGGGGCGCCGTCGTCCAGGATGATTTCCAGGACCTGACCCGGCTCCAGCCTGGCCAGCTCGACCTTGGCATAGACCAGGTTCATGGGGCAGCCCACCCCGCGGCAATTTTTTACGGCGTCGATTTCAGTGGTCATGGTATGCTCCGTTGTAGAGTTGTTCAGAGGATTTCTATCTCTTCCGGTGTCACCTCGCCCTTGCGGATCCGAAATGATTTGATCACCGGTTGCGCCGTTGCCACGGACACGATCACATAGCTGATATCAGGGTCATGGGCCAGGCGGATATCCTCCTCGGATGGCCGGGCCGGCGTGTCCGGATGACTGTGGTACACCGCCGCGGGTTTGAGACCGCGTGTTCTCATATCGCCTATGGCCGCAAACTGTTCGCGGGGCTCCATGGTAAAATGTTCATGGCTCCTGTCCAGGTTGGTCAGCGGATAGTGACGGGTGAAGGTGTCTCCCTCCAGGGCCAGGTATCCACAGGCTTCATAGGGCAGCTCGGCCCGGGCATGATCGATCATCGCCTGGATGACCGCTTTGCTGATCCGTATTTTCGGCATGTCCGTTCCCCGGCAGTTCAGCTTTTCAGCTCGCAGACCGTCTGCTCCATGTCCACCAGCTCGGTGATGGTCGGGTTCTCGCCGCAGATGGGACAGTCAGGTTGTTTTCTGAGCGGCACCTTCCTGAAGTTCATGGTCTTGGCGTCAAAGCTGAGCAGACAGTTGGTGAGCAGCTCTCCGGTTTTGGTGATGAACTTCAGGGCCTCGGCCGCCTGGATGGTGCCGAGCATGCCGGCAATGGCTCCAAGCACCCCGGCCTGGGAACAGGTCGGCACGGCATCGGGCGGCGGCGGCTGTCGGAAGCTGCAGCGATAACAGGCGGAGTTGTGCGGCAAAACCGTCATGGTCTGGCCGTCAAAACGCAAGATGCCGCCGTGGGAAAAGGGGATCTTTTCCATGACGCAGGCGTCGTTGACCAGAAACTTGGTGGGAAAGTTGTCGGTCCCGTCTATGACAAAGTCATAGTCCCGGATAACCTCCCTGATATTGTCGGCGCAGAGAAATTTTTTATACGTTTTGACCGTGACGTCCGGGTTGACCGCCCGCATCTTGGCGGCGGCCGACTCCACCTTGGCCGTGCCGATGTCTCCGGTGAAATGGACGATCTGGCGCTGGAGATTGGAGATCTCGACCTCGTCGTTGTCGATGATGCCGACGGTGCCGACCCCGGCCGCGGCCAGGTAGAGGGAGACCGGGGCGCCCAGGCCGCCGGCGCCGACGATCAGGACCTTGGCGGCCAGCAGTTTTTCCTGTCCTTCTACCCCCACGTCCTGCAGCAGGATGTGGCGGCTGTACCGTTCCAGTTGTTCGGGCGTGAAATCCATCATACTGTATTGAGTCCTTTTTCCAGGTCCGCGATGAGGTCATCGCAGTCTTCAATGCCTGTTGACAGGCGGATCATGGTAGGCCGCACGCCCGTTTCCTCTCGCAATTCTTTCGGATACTCGGCGAATATAGTGGAAAAAGGGTGCAGGATCAAAGTTTTGTTGTCGTTAATATTGGTGGCGCAGCGGATAATTTCAAGAGTATCAATAAGGCCGAAGCAGCTCTTTTGGTCAGCCAGGTCAAAGGTGAGCAGGCCGCCGAACTTTCCACCGAACTGGCGT
>JAJRTB010000228.1 GCA_024278495.1 Deltaproteobacteria bacterium | reverse complement strand
TCGCAAAGGTTTTCGTCATTTCCATGAAATGGTTAACTATATTATGCGGCTACGTCTCGCGAATCCTCGTGCTTTCCCGGAGTGGTCCAGATGAAGATCAGCGGAATAAAGAGCAGGGTCATAAAGGTGCCCACCAGGAGCCCGCCAATGGCCACCGCGCCCAGCGGCGCCAGCCGTTCCAGGCCGATGGCCGAGCCCAGGGCAATGGGCAGCATGCCTGCTGCCACGGCAAAGGCAGTCATCAGCACCGGCCGGGTCCGGATGCGGATACTCTCAAGCATGGCCCTTCGCCTGTCCATGCCCTCGTCCATCTTTTCCCGGGCAAAATGAATGAGCAGGATGGCGTTATTGACGATAATGCCGGAGAGGAGAATAAAACCCATCATGGCCGGCATGGACACGTGATAGTTCAGGCCCAGCAGGATCCAGGAGGCGCCGATAATGGTCAGGGGGATTGAGAGGATGATCATGACCGAAACCTTGATTGAATCAAAGAAGATAATCAGGGTGAAAAAGATCAGCATGACTGCAAAGCCGATGGCGCGCACCATGCGGCCGGCCGAGTTTTTAAACTCCTTGATGTCCCCCACCTGCGCCATGGCCACCGAGTCCGGCAGAACAGTGCCTGAAAACGCCCCGTCAAAATTATCCATAATATGGGAAATAGCCGCCTTCTCGCGGTACCCGTAGACATTTAAGGCATAGTCGAGTCCCTCCCGATAGATGATACCGGGCTCAAGGTCGCGTTGTACCTCTGCCAGGGCCGCCAGGGGGATTTTTTCTCCCTTGGGCGTATCAATGAGCAGGGCCGGCAGGAGTTCCAGACGGTCGCGCTGCGAAGCCGGCAGCCAGACCCGGACCCCGAAATCCGCGCTGTTCGCAGCCGGGAAGCCGGCAACCAGAGCGCCGCGCAAGAGCGCCTGCAACTGGCCGGAAATATCCGCGACCGTCAGGCCGTAGAGAGCGGCCCGCTCCCGGTCGATGTGTAAATTATAGACAGTCTTGTCGCTGTCCCAGGTACGGGAGACCGACACCACGCCCCGGGTCTTATACAGGGCCTGTTCCACCAGGTCGCCGGCCCGGCTCAGGTCGTCAAAGTCGGGCCCGGAGAGCATGATGTCGATATTGGCCCGGATGCTCGCAAGGGCTGTGGCACCATAGTCCATCACGTCAATCTGCTTGATATTGGGAATTTCGGCAAGGCGCTTGCGCAAATCCCGCTCGATTTCCCAGATGGTGGCCTCGCGTTCATACCGGTTCACGTAGGTGGCGGTTACAGCTATCTGGTCGGTGCCGGAACCGCTGCCGATACTGAGCACGCCCGCCTCGCTGCCGATGGCCAGCGACAGCCGGTCCAGCCGGCCACTTTCCGCGACAATGGCGTTGACCTGTTCGGCGATCCTGCGGCTCTCGGCCAGGGGCAGGTTGGGATCGGTGGTGATATTGATTTTGACGGCGCCGGTGTCCATGGGCGGCATCAGTTCCCGGCCGACAATAGGCATGATGCCGCGCACGCTGACCAGAAAGAGGGCCAGCAGGGCGACAAAATACACCGTTGCAACGACACGGCGGCGCAGGGCCGCGTCCACGGCGGTGGCGAAAAATTTCTGAATCGCGTCATTGACCCGGGAGGTGATCCGATGAAAAAAATCCTCCGACCGCAGCAGGAGCGGATGGTCCAGCCGCAGGATCTTCAGAGACAGCAGGGGGACCGCGGTGATGGAGATGACATAGGATGCCGCCAGGGCCAGAAGCAGGGTTGAGACCAGGGGACGGAAGACCGTCTGCGGGTAGCCGCCGACAAAGAGGATGGGCGCAAGAGCGATCATGGTGGTGACCGTACCGGAAAGATCGGCAAACATGATCTCCCGGGTGCCGTCCATCACGGCCCGGTGAATACTGGAACCCAGTTCCCGGTAATGGCGCTCGATATTCTCCATGACCACCACCGCGTCGTCGAGCAGCAGACCCAGGGCCAGGATAATGCCGGTCAGGGTCACCACGTTGAACTCGATCCCGAACAGCCACATCAGGGCCACGGTGGCGGCATAGACCAGGGGGATGGTCAACAGCACCACCAGGACCTGGCGGAAACTGGCCAGGAAGAAGAAGACCACCATGATCGACATGAGGATGGCGTCGCGCAGGGACTCGAACATGTTTTCGGTGGACAGGACAATGGTGTCCTTCTGGGTGTCGGTCACCTCGAACAGCAGGCCCGGATACTCGTTTTGTATTTTTTCAAGCTCGTCCTCGACCCGGTCAATGGTCCGGACCACGTCCGCGTCCAGTCCCCGCTGCACGGACAGGGCAATGGCTTCCCGGCCGTTACCGTAGTAGGAGGCAGTGTTCTCGTAATGGCCGAAATAGACGCGGGCCACGTCGCCCAGGGTGACATCCGGGGTCAAACGCAGGCCGCGGAGACCGGCCACGGTCTCTTCACGGCCTGGTGACTTGAGCAGGTAACGGCTCTTGGCGCCGGTCAGAAAGCCGATGGCATAATCGCGGTCATCGGCCTTGAGCACAGCCAGAATACGCCCAATGGACAGACCGAAGCGGTCCAGTTTTTCCTTGTCCACTACGATCTGCACCTCTTTTGTATAGCCGCCAAAGACATCGACATTGGCGACCCCGGCCAGCTTGACCAGGCGCGGTTTCAGGGTCTGGTCGGCCAGCTGGCGTATGTCCTCCAGCGGCATGGCCCCGTCCCGGGGACTCACGCCGATAACCAGCACCGGGGCGGTGGCTGCCGAAATCTTGTGAACCTGCGGCTCCAGGATGTCCGCGGGAAGGGTTGAACGGATCCGGGTCAGGGTGGAAGTCACGTCGCTGGCCGCCATGTCCAGGTCCTTGCTGTATTCAAACTCGGCCCGGATAACGCTGACCTCGTCAATGGTGGTGGAATAGACCCGCCGCACCCGGTCCAGGGTGTAGAGCTCCTCTTCCACCACCACGCTGATATTGGCAGCAATGGATTTGGCCGAGCCGCCCGGCTGGACAATGACCACGGCGACTTCCGGATAGTTGGACTCCGGGAAGAGCTTGCGCTCGAGCTGGTTATAGCCGAGGATGCCGCCGACCAGGAACAGGACCAGGAAGGTGTAGATGATATGCGGGCGGCCCAGAAGCCGCTCGACCCAACTCTTCTTACTCATTGCCGCTCTCCGGCGCAATGCGGACCCGGCCCAGGGT
Source organism: Deltaproteobacteria bacterium (assembly GCA_024278495.1). Taxonomy (GTDB): domain Bacteria; phylum Desulfobacterota; class Desulfobulbia; order Desulfobulbales; family Desulfobulbaceae; genus UBA10518. The sequence goes on along the minus strand of JAJRTB010000228.1, from coordinate 984 downwards.
GGGCAGCAGGCTCAGCTTGGCCTCGGCAGCCACGGCAACGAGCGTGGCCGGACAGGGGTCAACCAGGGCGAATTCATGGTCCCGGGCCGTCACGGCCACCGGCTGCTCAACAAAGCGCCCGTCCTGGTACGCCATGACGGAAACTGCCCGGTCCCGGTGGAGCAGGGAGGCAACCGGCACGCTGCAGCCCGTGCCGCTTCGGGTCACCACCCGAATGGTCAGGTAGCTGCCCACCGGCAAGTCCAGGGCAACCTCGGGCCGCACCTCGGCAACGGTAAGCCCGGCCCGGGCATCATCATAAATGCGGGCAACCGTGCCGATCCGACGATCATCACCCAGGACATCCTGTCCCACTGTAATTTCGGCGGCTTCAGGAACAAAGCGGAAGGTAAGTTTCCGCTGGTCCGCGTTCAGGGTCAGGATCGGCTTACCGGGCACGGCCAGATCGCCGGGCCGGAGAAAAATCGTGCCCACGGTCCCTGCAAACGGCGCCCGGATGGCCGTATACTCAAGCTGATTCTCGACGCTCCTGATAGTTCCCTCAATCTCCTTTACCGCGGCCTTTGCCGCGGCAAAGGCCACTTCGGTTGCGTCCAGCCGTTCCCGGGCCAGGCCACCGGCGTCAAACAGGGCCTGGTTGCGTTCCAGGTTGGTTTGCTGGTAAGCAAGCTGTTTCCGGGCTGACTCCAGTTTGGCTTTCAGAGTCGCAAGGGAGGATTGCAGCTCCTGGTCATCAATGGCAACCAGCAAAGCTCCGGACTCGACCTCCTGACTCTCCTCAACCGGCACCCTCAGGATCCGGCCGCTCAACTTTGAGGAGAGGGTCGCGCTGTTGCTGGATTCCAGCAGGGCAAGAAAGACCGCGGTCTGGGAAACGGTTCTGGTCTTTGCCTGGGCCGTCTGAATCGTATAGTTCATCGGGACCGGGGTCGGAGCCTCGTTCATGGCCGCCCGCCTCTTTTTGACCAGCATGACGCCGCCGCC
>JAJRTB010000013.1 GCA_024278495.1 Deltaproteobacteria bacterium | reverse complement strand
GTTTCCAGCTTGTGCTGCCGGGGACGGGCCCGAACCATAGAGTCGGACGAAACACGATAAAAAAACAGCGTCTCTGGTATCCGGTAGACCTTTCTCCCCATTTCCAGCAGGGAAAGCCAGAAATCATAGTCTTCCCAGCCGTGAACCAGGCTCTCTTCATATCCGCCGGCCTCCTCCCAGTCCGTCTTGCGAAAAAAGGCGGAGCAGAAGATGACATTATCAACAAGCATCTCCTCAAGAGAAAAATCCGGCAGATTCCACTCCGTCTTCTGGGCCCCGAAAAGCCGCGCCCTGCAGTACACGATCCCCACGTCCGGTTGTGCATCAAGCACCTTGAGGGCCTGTTCGACATACGTTTTCCCTATCCGGTCATCAGCGTCAAGGGGCAGGATATATTCGCCGCAGGACTCCCTGATCCCGTTATTCCTGGCTGCGGCAAGCCCCTGGTTGTCCGTCCGGATGACCCGGGTTTTGGGTGTATCCCAGGCCGCTAAAATGGCGGCGGTCTCCGGATCGGTCGACCCGTCGTTGACAATGATGATCTCATACTCACCACAGGTCTGGGCCAGGACCGAATCCACTGCTTCACCAAGATATTGGCCGTGGTTATAACAGGGGATGATTATACTGACCCGGACCATTTCATACCTGCTGTTTTGAAAAATTTTTTTACCATACTCTCATCTTTTCAGCAGCCCTGCATACATTCGCCAATAAGTTGTCACGTGCTCAGCGCCCCAGGCACCCCGGTGTCACATAACCCCTCACAGAATATGTAATCACAGGTTATCTTAACCACAATGTTGTCACATACCTGTCCAGAAACCTTGCCAGAAGAAAAAACAGGCCCATCCACAGAACTGTTGAAGTCAGGATGAGGAAACCGACAATTGAAACGCTGCCGAAAATATCCATCAACGCCGGCCATTTCCAGACAAAATAATTATGACTCAGATAAATTGTATACGAACTTATCCCCAACAATGAAACACATTTTTTGACAGGAGAATCATTGCCAAGCCTGTCTCCAAGCAACAGAAAAAGGGGAATGGCAAGGACAGTGCAGGCAAATTTCACCGTATTGTAGGGATATTGAAACACAAAGAACAGGTACGGCAGGAGCATGCAGCTTATCCACCAGTTTACCCCCCGACAGGACCTTGACGCGATGAACATCCCGGCCACAAACGAGGCTATATAATCGGTAAAATACAGCCGGTCAAACAGAGCCAGGGAAACAGTGCCATAGAGCAGAAAGAGCAGGCCGGCGGCAGCCACCCGCATCATTTCTCCTTTCAACAGCAGGGACAATGAGACGACAGCATATACCGTTATCAAACCGGAGATAAAGTGAGATGCCGAGTATATCGCGTTTTCATATCCCAGGTACACCTGCAGGCCTGACAGATGAGCAATATACATCCCCGGTGTAATGCTCTCCTGAAAAAGAAAAACCTGCAGCAGTGCGTAGCAGGATATCGCGACAAAGTAGAGCGGCCAGAGTTTGCAGAACCTCCTCCGCAGAAAAGACGTTATATTCCCGGAGGAGCAGATATAGGACCGCATGACCCCGTAGCCCGAGATAAACATGAACATGCCCACGCCGACCTGGCCGATGACCCGTTTTACTGGCACATATATTTCACTGTACGGGAGGAAAGGGGGAATAAAATGACCTGCCAGGACAAAAATAATGGCAACCCCCCTGAGCAGAACTGTTTCATCTTTCCTGATGATGGTCATGTCAGAGAAATACTTTTTCAAGGAAATACCATCCTCTCGTTATCTGCTTGTTTCATGGTGCCCTGCGCAGGAGCTGTTCATACAGATTTTCATAACCATGTATCATCCGTGCCATGGCAAAACGCTGCGCAACGCTCTCTTTTCCCAGGCGGCCCATCTCCTCCGCCTTTTCCGGGTTACGGAGAAGGTCGAGTATCGGCCGGGCAACAGTTTTGACACCGTGGTCATCCACCAGTATCCCGGTCCTGCCGGGTTCAACAATCTCCGGGTTGCCGCCCAGGTTGGTGGCCACTACCGGCTTGCCAAGGGCCATGTATTCTATTATGACGTTTGATATCCCCTCACCCTGCGGGCTAAGCAGCACTCCGAGGCGGCTCCCCTTGATCAGCGGTTCCGGGTGATCCGTATCCGTCACAAAATGGACGCTTCTTTTAAGCCCCAGGGAACCGGATAGATGGCGGCAACGATCGAGATTTTCTCCACGTCCAACCAAGACCAGTTCAAGAAAGGGAAATTCTTTACGCAATACCGGCAGGGCGCGAATCAGGGATGCCTGGTCCTTTTTGCGGGTAAAATTCCCTACCATGCAGATCGAGAGTCCACCAAGGGTGACCGGAGACACACCGGAAAACCTGCTCAGTTCGACCCCGTTGTATATCACGGTTGTATTGCGGTATTTCTCGACCCCGAAGGCCCTGATGCCGGCCCGGGAATTCGCCACTATCCAGGTCGCATACTTCATGCAGAACCGGCTAATCCGGTCCCGCCTGTTCAACCTGGGACGGGCGCTTCTGATGGAGCCGTTTATCACCGGACATCCGGTTATTTTACCGGCAATAATACCGGAGAAATCACTGATACTGCCGAACGTGTGAATCAGGTCCACGTTGTAGCGCCGGACCAGCCCTACCAGCGAAACAGCCAGGGTACAGTCGTAGCGGGAGGTCTGCCGGACAGGAAGAGTGATATCCGCGTACTCCATGGCCTCTTTTTCCCGTTCCCCGCCCTTGACCAGGACCCCGAAGGCCGTCCTGACGGTATCGGAACCCTGCAACCCTTTCAGCAGTTCCACGATCTGCCGTTCCGTTCCGCCGGCGGGCATGCCGTCGGCAAGAATCAGGACAAGGGGAGTGATGGTACCCATCCTCTACACCCCTGTCTGGCAGAGAACAACAGCCCTCGGACCCGAGCCATCCCAACGGACCTGTCCACCAGCCATGATTTCAACTTCCCGGTTCCATCCTGCAATAAAGGCTGTCAACTGCTTCACAGACCGGTCGGAATCCCCGACAATGAGATACCGGGATGTCGGCAGCCTGTCAGAACCTTGCAGGATTTTTTGACTCTGTGCAACAGGGACAAGGGCCAGGTCGTATCGCGGCGAAGACACCTCGCCTTTCCGGTCTGTCCATCCATGCTCGGAGGAAATGACGTCAAACCGGGTAAACCCGAGATAGTACATGTACCGGCGCACCATGGAGACAGTGTCGGCCTGTCGAAGCAGGACCGCCCATGGAACCCCGGCTGCAAGAAAATACATGGAAAGCGTCTCGTCATCCATGAAGCAGTCCAGGACACACGACCCGGCCGGCTCTACGCTGTTGCGGGCCAGAAAAACCGCCAGGTCTTCGGATGCCTGACCAGTGAAACGATCTTTTTTCGCCTGCAGGGAAGCAGCCCTGCCATGACGTTTCATTTCCTGCAGCAGTTTCTCTCCATACCCACCTGAGAACATGACGAAATTCTGGATATCCACATAAAAGGTCCCGCTTTCGTCCGCGACAATATTATGCCTGAAATCCGGCGGCCGCAGATCGCAGTGTTCCCGGATGCTGATGGTCTCCATACCCATCCGCTCCATGACCGCCTTGAACCGGTTAACAAACCGTGTCCCCTCCTCGCCGGTAACCACCTCCCCGAGAACGGGCTGCACCAGAAAAGCGTACTGCCGGCCGCCGTCCCCGGATTCAAGCCGGATAATATCATACACCCTTGGCGCAAGCCCTTCTTCATGCAGCAGATTGCTGATAACCGCCTTCTCCAGCATACTGCCGACAGCAACCATGCTGAACCATGTTGAGGCCGGGGCCAGCCGGTGCGAGGTATAATAGGGGGTGGAGTCAGGCGACATCTCCCTGCTCTTGATCAGTTTTAATGCGGTGCGCTCAGGGTAACGGGTGAGGATGTCCGGATTGATCCGTGCGATATCCGCCGGGTCATCTAAGTACACACTGTGCCGTCCGGATTTGAACCTCAGTCCGGCCTTTTTCAGCTGGTCTGCCAGGTCAACCCCGGGTTCACCGCCTAAATCAATACCTGATGCAAAAGCAGGAATTGACTGCTCCACGAGGTGGTGCCGCACTCTTCGCCGGGCGGCAAAAAAACGTTTAGCCGCAAAATACACGTAGAGCGCATTAATGAGATAGCGGTCAAAAAAACGGAACAGAGGCCATGCCCGGACAGGGACAATATTTTTCAGACCTGCTCTGAATCCAGTACTACTCATTGAAAAAATCACTGCCCAGCAGATTATAGGGCCCCAACCTCTCCTCCACCAGTTCCATGGTGGTCACATCCCCTTCACGATCCCACACTGTCTCATACTTCCGGGTAAAATTTCTTTGAAGAAACCGGACATTATTGGTCCTGCCGTCAATGAGGATAAAGGTGCCCGGCAGAAAGGTAGGCTCCATGAGCAGCAGATCCGCGGCCATGACGGTCCTTTCATCACACTGGAAACTGAGCCCGTTGATGTCCCCCTGCACATCTTTTGGGGCCGGTCCGTCGAGGTAGATGAAGTCCGGCACAATATCCGGCAGCCTGTCGTAATAATGACAGATCTGTCCGTTGAGGCGTCCCACATGCACTTCGCTGTGCAGAAAATGAACCCGGTCAGCCAGGAACCTGGGAAAACGGCTCTTCGTCTCTTCAATCCAGCGGGAAGAGGCATCCACCGTAAACAGCTGGAACATGAACCGGTTCCGAATCTCCGGTTTTTTGGGCAGGTTTTCCCAGTCCTGCTGGTTCTTTTGCAGGGCATGGGCCATGACGATGGTCGAATACCCCAGGCCGAACTCGAGAACGGTAAAAACTTTCCTCTCGCGGATTAATCTGTGCAGGCGCACAAGGTCGGCGGGCTCGGGAGGAAAAGGGGTGTCAAGTCTGCCGCTCACCGTGTCAAACACGCTTCTTACGCCGGGCAGATTCTCGCCAAAGTCAATAAGGGTGTCCAGCCCCTCTGATACAATATATTCCTGGTCCTGGATATCAGCTTTCACGACAGTTGCTCCGTTTGTTTTTTTGTATGGAAACAGTTCCATGCCCATTGCAGGAACCCTTACACCCTGAGCCGTAAGCACTTACAAGGCAGAGATAATGAAATCGAACAGTTTGTAACCCTGTGACAGAGTACCCTGATCCTGCTTATCCGCTATCAAGGAGAAAACAGGACTTTCCGACCCGGGAAAATCGTATGTCGGAAAAGCGTCCCGTTACCTTGCAAAAAACCCCGATCAGCTGCCGCATTTCCTCCGGGGTGATGCCGTCAAACTTCTGCCTGTCATACTGTGCCGCATGCCTGTACGCGGGCAACACGCTCTGGAGAGTATCCTTAACCGCCCGGGTCCGTTCCACCCATGCCTGAAAAAGGCGCGCACCAGCGGAAAAATCCTGTCGCCCCGCGCCCACCACTATACTCCTGAGGTTCTCCACAATATAATCAGAGGAGAGCATTCCCTCGGTGTGGCTGATGTACCTGGCCGCGACTCTTCGGGCCTCCTCGCTGCCGGTATACTCCTCCCTGTTTCCCGCCTCGATAATGTCTTTCATGGTCGCTTTCAGCTCGACCGGGGAAAAAACACCGGTGCTGACTGAATTGGGCAGGTATGTCTCATACTTTTCCGACAGTACCGGCCGATAGGCGATCGAGGGGACCCCCATCAGGTAGGCTTCGATCCCAGTGGTACAGTTGGAATGGATCACCGCGTCAGAGGCGAGTATCCACTCAAGCACGTTGCCCTGTTTCGACACCCTGACATTGGGCAGGCTGTCAGCCACCTGCTGCCAGGCGCTGTCCCCCTCCGAAGGATGCGGGCGGACAATGATACAATACTCCGGAAACCGGCTGCTGAGCCAGGGAACCGCGTCAACGAAAAAGGTGAACAGCCGGTGCTGGAAATCGATCCACTCATCGATGAACTTCTCGCTACCGTGGGACGTACTGTGCATGAAGAGTTTCTTTGCCTCATCGACACCTTTGAAATGGTTGCAAAAACCGAAATTGGTATTAACAAGGATGATGGGCCCGTGCTCGTCGTTCAACCGGTCCGCGGCATCGGAATAAAAAGAACGCAGCTCGGGACGGAGCATGTCGAAGCGGGGATTGCCGGCCAGAAGGATAGCATCTTTCCTGTCCGGAGCCGCACGGACCAGGATATCTCTCTGAACCGGGCCCCAGGTAAAGAATTTTTCTACACGGTCTATAGCCTGCCTGGAAAACCTGCTCTTCAAGTACTGCTCTTCATGGATGACCAGTCCCTCCTCGTCCCAGGCCACGATGACATTGCCCAGGCGGCGGAAGCGGACAAACCAGCGATTCTTGGAAACCGCGATGCTTTTATCGATGTAGATACCGGGCGGAAAGGTGTGCAGCAGGCGTCGCAGTTCCCGCTGCCCCCCCAGAACGACCCTGAAGCCTGCCTCTGCCGCGATCAGGGCCAGGAGCAGTTTGCCATGGAATTCACGGACCTTGATCTCAACGGGAAGGAAAACATGTATTTTTCCGGCCAAATGGTTCTTCATTTATTTTGCTGTTCTCCTGCGCATGAACCTGGGGTGTCTTCAGCCCTGTTCACGCAGCACCAGGTCCGCGATATGAAACTGATAGGGCTGATCGATATCCATGTAGGATTCCTGGTCCATTTCATACCCGATTGTGCTGTGGTCAATCAGTGTTTTCCCGGCCATGAACCATTCACACTCCGCCACATACACAGCACCGTTGAGCACGTAGACGACGGGCAGATCCTGGCGGCGGGTCGCTTTTTCCTCACCCGGATCGATGAGCGGCTGCAGCCTGCCCTCCCTGCCCATGCTATACATCCAGGAAGGATGTCTTTCCGGAAGGGTTACCGACGTACAGGACTTCGCCCCGCGCCGGATACAGTATTCGATGCATCCGTCAATATCCGCCGTGCTCCGGAAAGGCGAGGTGGGCTGGAGGAGGACCACATAATCATACCCGGGCAGTTTTTTGACCGCATGCAGCACAACATCCACACTTGATGCGTCATCCCGGGCAAGTTCGGCCGGCCGCACAAACGGCACCTCGCAGCCCCATTCTCCGGCGATACGGATAATTTCTTCATCTTCAGAAGAGATGACCAGCCGGTCGATATAGCCGGATACTTTTGCCGTCTCGATGGTCCAGGCAACCAGGGGTTTTCCGGCCAGGGGCCGGATGTTCTTCCGGGAAATTCCCTTTGAACCGCCGCGGGCGGTAATCACCGCCAGTATTTTCTTTCCCTGTATCATTTGAACACCCTGGCATACTCAACCTGGGCCCGGGCAAAGTCCTCCATCTGGCCCAGATCCAGCCAGTACTCGCGGACCGGGAAAACCGCAGTTTCCGCGTCCCCGGCGATCAGCTCCTTGAAAATGGTGGGCATGTCGCAGTAGCGGCCCGGCCGGACGAGGTCCAGCACCTCTGGATTGAGAACATACATACCGGCGTTGATAAAAAAACGATGGACCGGTTTCTCCTCAACACTGATAAGCCTGTTGTCCCTGACCTCGACAACCCCGAAGGGTACCTGCAGGTCATATTCTCGGACGCACATTGTCGCTGATGCCTGCTGTTCCAGGTGAAAATGCACCAGCTGCTCAAAGTTGACCCTGGACAGCACGTCCCCGTTCATGACGACAAGCGGAGCCTTGGGTTTTTCGGGCATGAGGCTCAGCGCACCCGCAGTGCCCAGCTTTTCCTGCTCGCGGAGGTACTCGATGCGAACGCCCCAGTCAGCACCGTTACCGAAATACTCCTCGATGACCCCGGCCTTGTAGTTGACCGCGAAAAAAACCGCTGGAAACCGAACTCGATAAAATTGTCCAGAATCGTCTCAATGATGGGCCTGCCCCCCACCTTGAGCATGGGTTTGGGACAGTCGTTGGTCATGGGCCGCAGCCTGACCCCTTCCCCACCGGCCATGATCACCACCCAGTTGTCCCGGGAAACGGGGTGGATGACGGTTTCGATGGACTGCAGGCTGACGATCCTGCCCTCCGCATCAACAACAGGTATGTGGTGCAGGCTCTTTTCCCGCATCAGGGCCAGAACTTCCGCACGGCTGCCTGTATCACCGGCAACGACAGGGTCCGGATTCATGATCCCGCGCACCGGTTCCTCAAGTGACACATTGCGCAGGATACAGCGGCGGATGTCCCCGTCAGTGACCGTACCGAGAAGACGACTGTCCTCATCCACAACCAGCGCGATCTGCAGAGACGATTCATCGATGACCTTCATGGCCTCTAAAATCGTGGCATCAGCCCTGATGAGTGTTTTTTTCCAGTCTTTCATAACCGTTGCACCTCGTTTTCAAAACCAGGTAAAGGGGAATATTGCATAGCAAAAAATTGCCGGAAAGCTACAGGGTCATCCGTTTCTGCAGAAGCCTGTCGCCATACTCCATACCGGCCAGGACTTCGGCGATTTTCTCTCCCGCATGCCCGTCTCCATACGGGTTTTTCACCTGCCGGCACTGTTCACGAAAATCCGCATCAGTGAGGGCTAATTGAATCTTTACATATATCTGTTGCGCATCATACCCCACATCAATGACATTCATGGCCCTGAGTCGCCCTTTCTGGCGCGGACCGATATTGATTGCCGGGCACCTGAAAACAGGGGTCTCTTTGATGCCGGACGAGGAGTTGCCCGCGCATACAACCCGGTGTTCCCTGTTTCCGGCAAGGGCGAGGATGCCGTGATAATAATACGTGCCCAATGCCCGGTGGAGCTGAATAATCTTATCACTCCGCTCCGCCATCATACCCTGCAGCTGTTCGATGATCTTCACACCGCCGGCATCATTGTTCGGATAGGTAATGATTACCCGGCATCCCTCCGCCGCCAGTTTCTCCAGTGCCTGCAGAGATGCCTCCACCTGTTCAACGGCGCGGTCAAACTCGGTGGTGACCGAATGCTGGGTAAAGAGGATGATGGGCAGTGACAGGTCAAACCCGAATTTCACGCTGATCTCATCCGGCGTGGCAAACCGGCCTTTGACAATCATGTCAATGGACGGCAGACCGACATTATGCACCCGCCACTCCTCTTCTCCCATTTTCAGGACCCTTTCTTTTGCCTGTGCATTGGTCGTGAAATGCAGGTGAGACAGCTTGGTCATGGCATGGCGCACCGAATCATCCAGGGCGCCGCCCTCTGTCAGGTCTCCCCCTTCCACGTGGGCCACGGGTATGTTCATCTGCGACGCAGCGATGACTGCCGAAAACCCCTCAAACCTGTCAGCGTACACGACCAGGACATCCGGTTTCAGCTCCTTCAGCACATCCGACATGGCGATAATGCCGCTACCGATGGCCCTGGCGGTTGCATAGAGGTCATCACCCTCCAGGTGAATTTTCGGGGTGGCATGCACCGTGTACCCGTCGTCCCGGATCATGTCCAGGATACCGCCGAAATTCTCGTCAAGGTGCGCCCCGGAGACGATGAGCCGATACTCGAGTCCCGGGTGACGGTCCACTGCCTCGAGAATGGGCAGCTGCAGGCCGTACTCGGCCCTGTTGCCGGTAAATATCGCTACTGTCTTTT
>JAJRTB010000227.1 GCA_024278495.1 Deltaproteobacteria bacterium | reverse complement strand
TCGGTGCCGACGATCTCCGCCTTGAACTCCCGCTCGTCATCCAGGCGAACGGTAATGGTGTCCGCGTCTCCAACCACGTGGTTGTTGGTCAGAATATACCCGTCCCTGGAGATGATGAATCCCGAACCGGCCGCCTGCTGTTTAAACTCTCTGGGCTGCGGGTGCGGCTGGCGGAACTGGGGCCCGAAAAACCGCTCGAAAAAGGGATCGTTGAACATGCCGAAGGGGTCCTGCCGGGGACTCCGGGTAATCGACTTTTCCACCCGGACATGGACCACGGCCGGGCCGGCCTTCTTGACCACCGAGGCAAAGGCCTTGGCAGACCGATCCAGCAGAGCAATGTTTTCATCCTCAACGGCCCGACCGGGAAGAACGGTGACCGCCAGCACGGCCAGACAGGTGAGGCAGAGCAAGAGCAAGCTGCTTTGTATTCTACGGTCTTTGCGTCGTAACATGGATACGTTCTCCGAAAAATGTGGATTGATTATTGTCCGATGAGGGGCCAAAACCGAATCCGGGCAAGCGGTAAACGGCCCGCCGGGTCAGGACGGGTTGAGTAGGCGCGGCGGCATAGTGGCGCACGCTTTCGGCCCGGATCACGGGTCGTGACGGCCATTGACATCACTGTATATAATTATACCGGTCGGGCCGCGCGTCAAGCGGGAATCTTGTTTTCCGGTGGTTTGCAGGATGTTGCGGCCGGCAGGAGCTCAGGCAAAGAGGTTGTGCAGGGCCTGGCCAAGTTGTTCCATGTCATAGGGTTTGGTAACGACTCCCTGGAAGCCGTGCGCACTATAATCGGCCAGAATCGGGTCGTTGGCATATCCGCTGGAAACGATGGCCTTCACCTCCGCATCAAGGACGAGAAGCTGTTGCAGGGTTTCTTTGCCGCCCATGCCGCCCGGAATGGTCAGGTCCAGGAGAACCCCGTCAAAAGGATCTCCCGCGCTGATGGCCTTTTCATATTTCGTGATGGCCTCGCGTCCGTCGTGGGCGCTATCGGTTTTGTACCCCATGAGTTGCAACATTTTGACGGCGACCTGCAGGACGTCATTATCGTCGTCCATGATCAGAATTTTTTCGCCGCTGCGTCTCGATCTGTCACGATGAATAATGGTGACTGCCGGTTTTTGGGCCGCGGTCGGCAGGTACATGTGGAAGGTGCATCCCCCTTCGTCACCGGACTCGCAGGTAATGAGCCCGTCATGATTCTTGATGATTGAGTAGGAGGCGGCCAGGCCCAGCCCGTTCCCGTCCTGTTTGGTTGAAAAATAGGGGTCAAAGATTCTGGCGAGATGTTTTTTGGGAATGCCTATGCCCTGATCGCTGATTTGGATATGCACGTATTTTCCCCGGGGTAACGGAATGGAGCCGCCTTCGTCAATGAGGATGTTGTCCACGTTGATAGTAATGGTGCCGCCGTCCGGCATGGCCTGGTCAGCGTTTTTGACCAGGTTCTGAATGACCTGGCTGATCTGGCCGACGTCCATGTCCACCGGCCACACGTCTTCCGCTATGTTGAGCGAACATTTGACATTGGAGCCGCTCAGCATGAAGGATGACGAGTCGTTGATGATATCCTGGATCAGGGCCGCCGATTTGACGGGCGCCCCTCCCTTGGCAAAAGTCAGGAGCTGTTGGGTCAGGTCGCGGGAGCGGATGGTGGCCTTTTCCGCGTCCTCAAGTCGCTCCTCCACTTTGAGCGGGTCGGTCCGGACAAAGAGCCTGGCCATGGAGATGTTACCCAGAATGGCGGTCAGCAGGTTGTTGAAGTCATGCGCAATGCCTCCCGCCAGGACGCCGACGGATTCCAGTTTCTGGATTTTCAGCACTTCCTCTTCCATCCGGCATTTTTCCGTGATGTCCTGGAAAAAGACGGCCATGCGGTCTGGTTCGGTCTGAAAGGCCGTAAAGGCATAGGTCCGGACCATTTTCTTTCTCTTGTAGACAAGCTGCTCGGTCCGCCAGCTTGTGCCGTGGCGACAGGTTTCACGGAAACGGTCCGGTATCTCCGTATCCCTTATCGCCGGAAAGGCCTCTTCAATTTTCTGTCCGACCAGGCGACTGTGATCCAGGTTCAGGATGGTGTCGGCGGCCGGATTCGCCCCGGAAAAGATCAGGCTGTTGTCCGTCTTCAGGGTGAAGAGGTGAACTCCTTCCGGACAGGATTCAAGTACGCTTCGAAATTTTTGTTCACTGGCCTTGACCGCCTCTTCCGCCGCGACCCGTTCACTGATGTCGTTGATGAAGGAGCAGAGAGCGTAGATCTCGTTCTTGTCGTCCCGCATATAACTCCAGTCAACCTGCAGGTGAACGGCCCGGCCGTCGGCGGTCCTGTTGACGACTGTGTACGGTTTGGGTTCCGGCTGATCTGCAAAAAGAGAGGTATAAAATTTCTGCAGCACTTTTTTTTCGTCGTCGTCCTGAACAAAGTCCCAGATATTCATGCCCACAATCCGGCCGGCGGGAATGCCCAGTATCTTGTGATGAGCGGGATTGCTCATAATAATCCGGCCGTTTCTGTCACTGATCTGGATGCCCAGGGGCGCCGTTTCAATCAGGGTGCGGAGTTTTTTCTCGCTGGTTTCCAGGTCCCGCTGCACCTGAAGCAGTTCGGTGATATCCGTACACACGCCGCCTATGGCGTAAATATCGTCATGGTCGTCAAACAGGGGGAATTTGGAGGTGATGAATGTCTGTGTACCGTCAGCCAGCTCGAGGGTTTCAATAAATTTGACCAGGGTGCGGCGTTGGCAGACCTCCTCGTCCTGGGATCGGAACAGGTCGGCAACAGGCCTTGAAAAAATTTCATAGTCATTCCTGCCGAGCACATCCCGGGATTTGGCGGCCAGGATCCGTTCAAATTCACGGTTGACCAGGAGGTACCTGTACTCTTTGTCTTTCAGAAAGATCGGGATATTCGTGTTGTCCAGAATACCTTGCAGATACTGTTCCTGAAGGCGGGCGGCGGCATTATGTGTACGCTGGTCCGCCAGGGATCGCTCCAGGATCTCGACCCGCTCGGCCAGCTCTTCATAAGACGGTTTGTCGGACATTACTGGCTACAAGACTCCGTCTTTTTTTCGCATAACCGGCGTGATGGAAACATGTTTCATGTGCAACCCATGTCGTTTGTCCCGCTGGGCAGGGGGAAGGTTAAATAAAAAATCTTATTACCAAAAGAGAGGGGAGGTGTAAAGAAAACATTTCAGGAAGGACGGGATGAGATTGCGGGTGCCGGGGACGCGTCGTCGGTTTTACCCGGAACCCGGACCCGGGTGAAGCGTTTTGCAGACAGTGAACCCATGGTATCATACCGTATTGACGGTACCGGATGGTGGCCCGTTTCGGCCAGGCCGCGGGCAATGGCAAAAATCCCGGTACTCCCGGTCGCCCCCTGATGCGGGCGCAGCCGAAGAAGGTGCCATGGTAATGGTCGTCGTCCATGTCAGTCTTCCGTCGGGGGCCTGATGGTTGAGCAGGGATCCTGTATCGGGCCCTTGAGCTGGAAGAACAGCCTGAGCCCTTTTTTGACCCGGTCGGAGAAGATCCTGGTGGCCAGCAGGTCGGCGGCCACCCGTTTGTTGATTTCGGCCAGGGTCGGGTAGGGGTGGACCGCCCCGGCCAGGGTCGAGAGCTTGACTCCGCCGTTTAAGACGGCGACCCACTCGCCCAGCAGGTCTCCGGCCCTGGGACCTGTGATCTGGACGCCGATCACCTTTTCCTTTTCGTCCAAAACCATCTTGATCCGACCGTCGGTGCTGCCCTCGGCCAGGGCCCGGTCGTTGTTTCTGAACTCCTCGCTCCAGACCGCGCAGTCGATGCCGGCGGCCCGGGCGGCCTTTTCGTTCATGCCGATGGAGGCCAGTTCCGGATCGGTATAGGTACACCAGGGCATACGGGTATAATTTGCCTTGCGGGGCAGGCGGAAAACCGCGTTGGTGATGACGATACCGCCTTCGTAGCCGGCGGCGTGGGTGAACATAAAGGCGCCGTTGACATCGCCGGGCGCGTAGATATGGGAATGACTGGTGCGCAGCCGCTGGTCCACGGTGATGCCGCGTCGGGTCATGGCAAGATCAATCCGCTCCAGGCCCAGTGATCCGGTGTTGGGCATCCGGCCCTGGGCCAGGAGAACGGTGTCCGCCTTCAGGTCGGTTCTGGTGCCGTCTGCGTCCCGGACCGTTACCGTTTTGATACCGTTTTTTTCTGTCGCGTCCTCCACGGTCGTGTGGAGCAGGATTTCCACGCCATCCCGGCGCAGCACCTCCATGACGGTATCGGCCATGTCTTTATCTTCCCTGCTGAGGATCTGGCCGGAGCGCTGGATGATCGTCACCCGGCTGCCGAGGCGCTGAAAGGCCTGGGCCATCTCCACACCAATGGGCCCGGCGCCCAGTACCAGCATGGATTCAGGCAGTCGCGCCAGCGAAAAAATTTCCCTGTTGGTGATGTAACCGATCCTGGTCAACGCCTCCAGCCGGGGCGGCGCCGGGGAGGAGCCGGTGGCGATTACCCAGGAACGGGCGGAAATGGTTTTGCCGTTCAGCCTGACTGAATGTTCGTCGATAAATTCTGCCTGACCGAACCTGACCTGCACCCCGAGGCGGCAGAACCGTTCCACCGAGTCGTGTTGCTGGATTTCACCGATAACTGCGCGGATCCGCCCGGTCACCCGGCCAAAATCGACCGGGCCGGGCTCGACCTCGGGCAGACCGTATTCCCCGGCCCGGCTGAACTGGTGATAGAGGTTGGCGGTGCGGATCAGGGTTTTGGAGGGCACGCAGCCGAAGTGGAGGCAGTCGCCGCCCAGGTTCGGTTCCTTTTCAATGAGCAGGGTGCGCGCTCCGAGCTGGGCCGCGCCCGCGGCCACGGTCAGGCCGGCCGCTCCGCCGCCGATAATGCCGATGTCCATGTCATACCGTGCCATGGTCGTCTCCCTTGTTCCGGCCTGACCGGTGTCTGCGGGCCCGATAGAGGTTCAGCAGTTTTTTGGTGATCAGGGGCAGCAGGCCCAGCAGTCCAAAGGAGATGAGCAGGCCGGGCGACAGGATCCCCTTGAGGCTGTCCAGTCTGGCCAGTTCCCTGCCGGCATTGACAAAGACGATTGTGGCCGGAAGCATGCCCAGTTGCGAGACCCAGTAATAGGTGGTCAGTCTGATCGAGGTCAGCCCCATGACCAGGTTGATGACAAAAAAGGGGAAGATCGGCACCAGCCGCAGGGAAAAGAGGTAAAATCCGCCTTCATCCTCCATGCCCCTGTTGATTTTGGTAAGCTTGTCGCCGAATTTTTGCCGGACCCAGTCCCGCAGCAGGTAACGGGCCACGAAGCAGGCCAGGGTGGCGCCGATGGACGAGGCAAAGGAGACGACAATGGTGCCGGTGACCAGGCCGAAAAGCGCCCCTCCGGCCAGAGTCATGACTGCGGCTCCGGGCAGGGACAGGGCCGTGACCAGGATATAGACCAGCATGTAGATGGAGACTGTCGCGGCCCGGTGCGCCGCATAGAGCTCTGCGAAAGAGCTCTGCTGCTCCTTGAGGAAGGTAAGGCTCAGGTACTGGTGAAGGCCCAGAACCTTGAACAGGACCAGGACCAGGATCAGGACGGTGACAATGGTGATTTTTTTGATGAAAGCCGGTTTCATAACAGGGTTTGTCCGTGGGCCGCGGCGCCGAACAGGGCGGTTTTCGGCTCCAGGATAACATGGATAGGCATGGCTGTAAGCATTTTCCGGTACGCGCCTCGGGCAAAGGCCGTCATGAACCGCTCGGGCTGCAGAAATTCCAGGATCCGGGGCGGAAGGCCGCCGCCTATATAGAGGCCGCCCGTGGCCAGGGCCTTCAGGGCCAGGTTGGCCGTCTCCCCGGCCAGGATATCGCAGAATAATTCCAGGGCGCGTCGGGACGGGGTGTCTCGGTTCGCGTCCAGGTCGGCCAGGGCCGCCTCGACAATGGTCCGGGTCGGGTCGGGAACACCGCGTACCAGTGCTTCGTCCTGCCCGTTTCTGACAAAATCAAAGAGGAGCGGGATGGCCCGGCCCGAGCAGACCATCTCCACGCTGACATGGGCGTGATGGTTGGCCAGGACTCCCAGCAATCGCCGCTGTTCGTCCGTGACCGGGGCAAAGGAGCTGTGGCCCCCCTCGGACGGGACCGGTATGTGGTTGGCGCCACAGCGGATCAGAAGGGCCTGGCCCAGACCGGTGCCAGGCGCGATCACCCCGATGGTCCCGTCAGGGTCAGGGATGCCCGGATTCAAGGTGTGCAGTCTGTCCGGGGGCAGGTGCGGGATCCCGGCCGCAACAGCGGCCAGGTCGTTGATCAGGGTGACGCGGGTCAGCCCGAACCGCTCAGCAAGCTCCGCACCGTCCAGGTTCCAGGCCAGGTTGGTCATGGTGACCCGGTTGGCGCGGACTGGCCCGGCCACGCCGAAACAGGCCGTGTCCGGATGGATTTTCGTTGCTTGCAGAAACTGTCCGACCAGGTCGGCAAGGCCGGAAACCGTTTCGTTGGCAACGGTCAGTTCCGTTTCGGGCTACAGCAGCTCCGTGTCCGGCCCGTAGAGCGCGAGGGTCGTCTTGGTGGCGCCGACATCTCCCGCCAGCAACCAGCCGTTGGCAGTGGCCCGGGTCATGGCAGAGGCTGGATGGCGGATATTTGGCAGAGGAAAAAAGTGCGCATATAAAAAACTATAAGGCACCCGGCGGACAGGCACAAGAAGAAAGGGTAAGCGGTCAGGGTGCCTCGCTTTTGAACGATCAGTCCGGCTTACGGAGCAATCAGTACGCTGCGTCGAACTGCCTGTCCAAAATCAAGGCACCCTGTACCCATGCACAATGTAGCGGTTATATACATTTTTTCCCTTTACCCTGTGACTGGTTACGAAGAAAAGTGGTAATGCGGCGGAAGCAACTTTGCTTTGAAAAAGCCTGATATCGATTGTAAGGTGGGAGGCATGGAAACTCTGATTCCCTTAAACCTCTTTTCCCGCGTCGGCTCCGGTCTGCTGATCGTCCTCTTTGTCGTCACGGCGCTGACCGCGCTTTCCGGCCTGGGCGACCTGGTACGGACCGGTTCCGGGCGACAGCGGCTGACCGGCACGCTCCTTGTTCTGGCGGCTCTGCTCTTTACCGCCGGCTTTGCCTGGATCTGCTGGTTCCACTATCAGGTCTACCTGCACCTGCCTCTGGAGTTGCCGGACAACCTGGCCGATTACCTCAACCGTCAGCTTGCCGCCATGAATCGGGGCGCCGAGTATGGGATGCCCCTCTATGATCCGGCTGCGCCGCCGAGGTATCTCCTGCCCCTGTGGCTGGAAAACGAAAAGTATTTCTTCTGGTTCATGTGCTACTGCTTCATGGCCCTGATCGGTCATTTCCGGCTGCGGAACCGGGGCGTCCGGGCCGCGCTCCACGTGCTGCTGGCCGCGCAGGCGGCGATCCTTGTCTGGGCGGCCAATCCCTTTGCCGGGCCGCTGCCGAAATTTTTCGAGGCAGTGGCGCCCTGGTTTACCCTGAATCTCGATCCGGGCCGGCGCTTCGGCCTGTTCATGCAGCTCTACCCCAAGATGATCTTTTACTATAACGCCGAGTACATGTGGCTCCACCCGCCCATGCTCTTTCTCTCGTACGCCTGTATCACCATGACCTTTGTCACCTCGGTCTTCATGCTGGTCCGGCGTGATCCGGCCGTCGAGGCGCTCGGCTACAGCTATGCCAGGCTCGGTTTTTTCATGCTGACCGTGGGCATGCTCCTTGGCTACCCCTGGGCGCTCAAGGCCTGGGGGCCCAACTGGTGGTGTGATCCCAAGATCTGCAGCTCCATCATGATGTGGGCCATCTATTCCACATACCTCCATACCCGGATCTACGCCAACCGGTCCTTCATGTGGTACTTTTCGTCCGTCCTGGGTATTCTCTGTTTCGTGGCCATGCTCTTCACCTTTATCTCATCCTTTTTCTTTCCGGGTGAGCATACCTTTGCCTGAGGGGAAAACATCGTGAGCGAGACCTTGCGCAGCCGATCTGCGGCAACCATACAACGAAAAAAGATCTGGACCCTGGATTTCAGCCTGATTCTGGCCACGGTGGGGGTGCTGTTCGCCCTGTCGGTGATCTGCGTCTTTGCCATGTTCTCCTTCAAGGCGGCCGCGGTGCAGCAGCTGCCGCCCGCGGAAAAGATGGCCTACCTGGAGCGGATGAACCAGGTGGTGGCGCCGTTTATTATTGCCCTTATCCTGCTGCTGGGCGTCTGCGTGCCCAAGCGGCTCCTGCCGGCCCGGCCCCTGATCTGGTTCAGCCTGGTTCTGGCCGGAGCCGGGATCGGGATATCTCTCCGGCAGGGAGTCATCGCGGGCCTGATCGTGGTGCTGGTCACCTCGGTTGTCCTGCAGCTGGTGGTACTGGTCATGGCCCTGGCCGGTTCCAGGAAACTTCATTTTGAAAAGAGCGGCTACTGGGTGCGGGTGGGCTCCTCTCTTGTCCACCTCGGCCTGCTCCTCTTTGTCCTGGACCTGCTGCTCT
>JAJRTB010000226.1 GCA_024278495.1 Deltaproteobacteria bacterium | reverse complement strand
GAGCATGTCGGGCAGGTCGTTTTTCTGGCGGGATGAGCGCTGGATCTGCTTGAGGCACTTGTCCAGGGTCAGGGGCTCGTACAGGTAGATATGGCGCAGGATGAGCGAGATCAGGCGGGTGATGGTGGTCAGGTTGGATATGCGCGACTGCAGCTCGTGGTTTCGGTCAAAGGCGGTGGAGGCGAACACCTCGACCGGGTTGCCGTCCACCTCGCTGACAGACAGGTACCACTTGTTCAGATCACGGTCCACGGTACGGTAGCGCTTGCCGTCAACCACGTCCGGAAGTTCCCTGGGTTCCGGCTTTGGCTGATCCTCAGGCCTGGGCAGGATCGGCTCGTCATGGAATATGGGCCAGACCTTCTTGACGATGTCCGGATGATTTTTGACCCCGGATATGATTGCCCTGCAGGTGGGGCAGGCCTCCAGGCCCGCCGATGTTTGCAGCTTTTTTTGTTTGCCGCAGAGTCGGCACTTCTTTTCCGCACGTTTTTCCGTCACCTGTTCTCTCCTGTTCTTGCACCTTGAAGATGCGGTGCCCCTGATCACTTGGACACTATCTTGGTACCCTGAATCAGGGGAAAAAGTCAACCCAATGAACGGTTGCCGGAACCGGTTCGATGATAGGGCTTGCAAGATTCCGCCTTGCTGGTAATATTCTGTGTTTATGCCTGAATCCGTGTTGGTGTATGCTGCGGGGGAAGGTTTTTTTATTCCTGTCCGGGATTGCGGACTATAAATACATCCGGAGAACACCGTCATGGACTACCGTGATACCCTGAATCTGCCCAAAACAAAGTTCAAGATGAAGGCCAACCTCACCCAGAAGGAACCGGCCATGCTCAGGCGCTGGGAAAAGGAAGGCCTCTACCAGAAGCTGCAGGAGGCCGCCGCCGACCGCCCTCTCTTTGTGCTGCACGACGGCCCCCCCTACGCCAACGGCCATATCCACCTGGGCACGGCCTTTAACAAGGTGCTCAAGGACATTATCCTCAAGTCGCGGCGCATGGCCGGGTTTCGGGCTCCCTATGTCCCGGGCTGGGACTGCCACGGCCTGCCCATCGAGCATAACGTGGACAGGGAGCTGGGTGAAAAGAAAAAAGAGCTGCCGGTCCTGTCAAAGCGGGGTGCCTGCCGCAAGTATGCCGAAAAATGGATCAAGACCCAGAAAGCCGAATTCCGGCGGCTCGGCGTGCTCGGTGATTGGGATAACCCGTACCGTACCATCGACTTCAGGTTCGAGGCGGCCATTGCCCGCGAGTTCAACAAGTTTCTGCTTTCCGGGGCCGTGGTCCGCGACAAGAAACCGGTGTACTGGTGCGCTACCTGCGCCACGGCCCTGGCCGAGGCCGAGGTCGAGTATCATGACCATACGTCACCCTCTGTCTATGTCAAATTTCCCCTGAACGGTGATCCGGCCGAACTGGCGCCGGAGCTGGCCGGCAGGGATGTTTCTGTTCTGATCTGGACCACCACGCCCTGGACCCTGCCCGCCAACCTGGCCATTGCCTTTCATCCCGATTTCATCTACGCGGCGGTGGCGGTCGATGACGAGGTCTGGATCCTGGCCCGGGACCTGGTTGACCAGTGCATGCAGGAGTTTGGCCGCGCCGGTTTCAAGGTTCTCTGCACCATTGCGGCCGCGGAGCTGGAAGGTAGAACGTGCCGCCATCCCTTTATGGAGCGAGACTCTCTTCTTGTCCTGGCCGACTATGTGACCGCTGAGAGCGGCACCGGCTGCGTTCACACCGCGCCCGGGCATGGCGCCGACGACTACCAGACCGGGCTGCGCTATAACCTGGAAATCCTCTCGCCGGTGAACGAGGAGGGTGTCTATACCGGGGAGGCCGGCAAATACGCGGGCCGGAAGATACCGGGTGTGAACAGTGAGATTATGGCGGATCTGCTCCAGAGCGGTCACCTGGTGCATGGGGAGGATATTGAACACAGTTATCCCCACTGCTGGCGCTGCAAAAAGCCGGTCATGTACCGGGCCACAGCCCAGTGGTTCATCTCCATGGAGAAGAATGATCTGCGTGAAAAGGCCCTTGCCGCCATTAAAGAGGTGAGCTGGACCCCGGCCTGGGGCATGGACCGTATCCTCTCCATGGTGGAGAACAGGCCGGACTGGTGCCTGTCCCGGCAGCGATCCTGGGGCGTGCCCCTGACGGTCATTACCTGTGCTGACTGCGGGGAGACCCTGCGTGATCCGAAGGTCTGCGCGAAGATTGAGTCCATGTTCGAGAAGGAGGGCGCGGACGCCTGGTTCAGATACGAGGTTGAGGAACTGGTGCCGGAAGGTACATGCTGCCCCTCGTGCGGGTCCGGTACCCTGCGAAAGGAAAATGATATCCTGGATGTCTGGTTCGACTCGGGCGTCACCTATGCCGCGGTCTGCGAGGAACGCGACGGGCTGCGCGCTCCGGCCGACCTCTATCTCGAGGGCAGCGATCAGCACCGGGGCTGGTTCCAGAGTTCCCTGCTCTGCGCGGTGGGCACCCGCGGCCACGCGCCCTACAGGGGGGTGTTGACCCACGGTTACGTGGTGGACGGCCAGGGCAAGAAGATGTCCAAGAGCGTGGGCAACGTGGTCGCGCCCCAGGAGGTGATCGACAGGTATGGCGCCGAGATCCTGCGGCTCTGGGTGTCCAGCGAGGATTACCGGGATGATGTCAAGGTGTCGGACGAGATCCTCGGGCATGTCTCGGACGCCTACCGCAAGATGCGCAACACTATCCGCTTCATGCTGAGCAATCTCTACGACTTTGACCCGGAGCGCGACGCGGTCGGTCCGGAGGCCATGTCCGACCTGGACCGCTGGGCCCTGGCTGCCTATGCCCGGTTGAGCGACCGGGTGGTCAATGCCTACATGGACTATGAGTTTCACAAGGTGTTTCACGGCCTGCACAACTTCTGCGTGACCGCCATGTCGAGCCTGTATCTCGACATCAACAAGGACCGCCTCTATGTTTCCGCTCCGGACGCGCCTCAGCGGCGCGCGGTCCAGACGGTTATCCACCGGATCCTGGACGGCCTGCTCCGGCTTATGGCGCCGGTTTTAAGCTTTACCGCGGCCGAGGCCTGGGAGCATCTTCAGGGCGACGGATCGGAACTGGGGGTTGAGCAGTCTGTTTTCTTTGCCGATTTTCAGCCGGTTGATGATATCGAGGTGGATCCGGCCCTGGTCGAGTCCTGGGACCGGCTTCTGGTTATCCGCGGCGAGATTACCCGGGTCCTGGAAGCGGCCCGCCGGGACAAGGTGATCGGCCTCTCCCTTGACGCTGAGCTGCTGGTTGAGGCGCAGGGCGAGACCGGAAAATTCCTGGCCGATAAATGGGATCTGCTCAAGGAGATCTGCATTGTATCGCGGTTGACCCGGGTGGATTCCCCTGACGGAATGGATGGGTTGAACGTGACCGAGTCCGAAAACGTGGATGGTCTGCGGGTTGCGGTTCGGCCCGCGCCAGGTGAGAAATGCGAGCGATGCTGGACCATTGCCACTTCGGTGGGCCGGGACGGGGAACACGCGACCCTCTGCGGCCGTTGCGTTGAAGTGGTCCGGTCGCTCGCGGCCTGAGTCGCCATGCTTTTTGCTTCGCTCTTTTTCCTGGTGGTGATCCTTGATCAGGTTACCAAGTACTGGATTGTCAGCAACTTTTCCATGTACGAGGCCCTGCCGGTTATCCCTGGTTTTTTTAACCTGACCTACCTGACCAATACCGGGGCCGCCTTTGGTATCCTGGCCGGACAGGAGACCCTCTGGCGTCAGGTTTTTTTTGTCGGCGTTGCCGCGGTTGCCCTGGTCGTCATCGGTTTCATGTATCGCAGGCTGCGGGCCGGGTCCGCCTGGTACGGCGCCGCGCTTGGCCTGATTGCGGGCGGCGCGGTCGGCAACCTGATTGACCGGGTTCGCCTCGGTTCGGTCATTGATTTTCTGGATGTCTATATCGGCGCGCACCACTGGCCCGCCTTTAACGTGGCCGACTCGGCCATCTGTGTCGGCGTGGCTGTTTTTCTCGTAAAAAATATCTTTTGGCCGCAAGGTGAAGCCGGGGACACAAAACCTTCCCGCACGGGACAAAAGCAAGGGGACAGAGTATGAAAAAAACAGCGCTTATTTTTCCCGGCCAGGGGTCGCAGTATGTGGGCATGGCCGGCGCCTTTCTTGAGTCGGATCCCGAAGCGGCCCGGCTCATGACCATGGCCGGGGAGGCCAGTGGCCTGCCGCTCAGAAAACTGTGTCTGGACGGCCCCATGGAGGAGCTGACCCGGGTCCTGCACCTGCAGCCGGCCGTGACCGTGACCAACCTGATATGCCTGCGGGCCCTGCAGACGTCCCTGCCTGATTTTGAACCGGCATTCTGCGCCGGTCACAGCCTGGGCGAGTACAGCGCCCTTGTCGCCGCCGGAGTGGTTGACCCGGCCGACTGTCTGGCCCTGGTGACCCGGCGCGGCGAACTCATGGAACGGGAGGGACGGGCCAATCCCGGCGGCATGCGGGCCGTGCTCGGCCTGAAGATTGACGAGGTTGATGAACTGCTCCGGGAAAACAGTTCTGGCGTGGTCGTGGTGGCCAACCACAATACCGAAACCCAGGTCGTGGTGTCCGGTGACGCGGAAGGCCTGGACAGCTTCAGTGCGTTGTGCGCGCAAAGGGGCGCCAAGGTTATCCCGCTCAAGGTAAGCGTTGCCAATCACAGCCCCCTGGTCGCCGGCGCCGTGGAGGATTTTGCCGGGTTCATGGCCGGAGTCCCCTTTCACCCGCCAAAGATTCCGGTCATCTTTAATGTCACCGCCGGCGTGGAAGAGGATCCGGCCGAGATCCGTTCCATCATGGCCCGACAGATCGCCTCCCGGGTCCGGTGGTACGAGTCGGTAGAGCGGATGGTGGCCGAGGGTGTTGAGGTCTTTGTCGAGGTGGGGCCGGGCAAGGTTCTCACCGGCATCGTCCGGAAGATCGTGCCGCGGGGATCGGTTGAGTGTGTTCGCTTTGACACCCCGTCCGATCTGGAAAAGGTGGTTGAGATAATTACGGCATAGAGCGGGCGTCGTTCCGGTTGAGGAAATCTCGGCCGGTATGGTTTCGGCCGGGTGAGCTTCGTGCTTGACATTGGGAACGAGTTGGATTAAAAATTTAAAGTTTACCCTGGCCGCTTCTCTGGCGTGGAGGTGTGTACTCGCAGTCCAGGGAAATTGCCATGAGAACCATGAGAAGAGACTGGGATGTTTGAGAACCTGACAGAGCGCCTTGAAGGCGCTTTTAAAAAACTTCGCGGCCACGGCAAGCTGACCGAGGAGAATATCCAGGAGGCCATGCAGGAGGTGCGGCGTGCCCTGCTGGAGGCCGATGTCAACTTCAAGGTCGTCAGGGATTTTATTG
>JAJRTB010000225.1 GCA_024278495.1 Deltaproteobacteria bacterium | reverse complement strand
TCGTCGACGCAGGCCACAAGGACCTGGTCATAGATACCGGGGCCAGGACCCTGCGGGCGGCTTTCGAGGAGAATATCGTTGCCCGCCGTTCCGCCATCAAGGAAAAATTCAAACCCCTTGGTTTCCCGACCATCACCTTTCCCTGCGAAATGGCTGAGGACCTGATGATGGAGGCCATGATCGCCTCGGTCCTCATGGCCAAGTACGCCGGTATTGTTGTTCTGTCCGATATCCAGGGAGATATCCTCTTTCCGCTTCTGCTGGAGCAGCTCAATATCTTTACCGATCCGCAGCGGCCCATGGTTGTTGAAGAGGACATCTATCCCCTCGGCGGTCCGGACGAGAATGCACCGGTTCTGATCACCTGTAACTTCTCCCTGACCTACTTTATCGTCTCCGGCGAGATCGAGGGCTCCAAGGTGCCTTCCTGGCTCCTGATCAAGGACACGGAAGGACTTTCCGTTCTGACCGCCTGGGCCGCCGGCAAGTTCGGCGCCGACCTGATCGCCATGTTCGTCAACAAGTCAGGCATTGGTGACAAGGTCAAGCATCGTGAACTGATTATTCCCGGGTATCTTGCCACTATCAAGGGTGAGCTGGAAGAGGAACTGTCCGATTGGACCATTACCATCGGTCCGCGTGAAGCCGGCCATCTGCCCGCCTTCCTCAAAGAGTGGAAACCGGCCAAATAATCAACCTGTACCGGTTTGTATTTGCCTGGCTTTCCAGGGAGTCAGGCTGGTCAGCCGATAATTAAAAAAAATGTCAACTGTTACGCTTACCATAGACGGCAATGAGATCGTTGCCGAGCAGGGACTGACCATCCTTGAGGTGGCCCGTCGCTCGGATATTACCATCCCGACCCTCTGTTACGTTCCGGACAAACCCGCCGATGCGCCCTGTCAGATCTGCGCGGTCGAGATTACCAACCATGCGGAGTACGGTCTTAAGTCCGGTTTGAACGAAGAGGGGCTGTATCGTTCCTGTGTCACCCCTGTCCGGGACGGCATGGTGATCAACACGGCGTCCGACCCGGTCATCAAACACCGGCAGGACCGGCTGGCCGTTATTTCCAGCACCCATTTCGGCGACTGCAAGGCCCCCTGCAACCTGACCTGTCCCGGCCAGATCAACGTCCAGGGCTATATCGCCCATGTGGCCAAGGGGGAGTATGAAGAGGCGTTGCGCCTGGTCATGGAGCGCAATCCTGTTCCCTTTTCCGTGGGCCGCGTCTGTCCCCGGTTCTGTGAAACCCGCTGTCGCCGCATCCTGGTTGACGATCCGGTCTCCATCAATCACCTGAAGCGGTTTGTGGCTGACTGGTGCATGAGCAATGACATCAACCTGCGCATTCCCCGCGATAAACCGACCGGCAGGCGGATAGCCGTAATCGGCGGCGGTCCGGCCGGACTGACCGCCGCATACTTCCTGGCCCGCAAGGGACATGACGTAACCATCCTTGAGGCGGCGCCCAAACTCGGTGGTGCGCTCAGGTACGGTTTCCCCGAGTACAAGATTCCCAAGGAAGTTCTTGATTATGAAATAAACGCCATCCTGCGGATGGGTATCTCTATTCGCCTCAACCAGGAGTGGGGCAAACATTTTACCATCCAGGATCTCATGGACCAGGGTTTTGACGCCGTCTTTATCGGGATCGGCGCCACGGTGGACGAGCCGCTTGAAATTCCCTGCGCCCGCAAGCCGCACGTCTATTCGGCAACGAAATTCCTGCGCATGGTCAACGAGGGCAAAACCATTGAACCTGGGCAGCGCGCGGCGGTTATCGGCGGGAACAACATAGCCATGGAAGTGGCCCGTTCCCTGGTGCGGCTCGGGGTCGATGACGTTACCATTATCTATCCGCGCGCCAAGATCGAGATGCCGGCCAACCAGCGCAACATCAAGGAAGCGGAAAACGAGGGGGTCCAGTTCCTCCTGATGGCGTCACCAATCGAGATCTGCGGACCGGCGGGCAATGACAGCCGTCTCAAGCTTGATCTTATCAGGATGAAACTGGGCGAGCCGGATAAACGCGGCCGGCGTGAGCCCATTCCAATCCCCGGCTCCAAGAATTCGCTTTACGTGGACACCATTGTCACTTCGCTGGGCCAGGCGGCGGTCAAGGATCACCTCAACGGCGGTGCCATCGAGGAGGACATCCAGCTTTCACCCCGCAAGACCTTTGTGGCCAATCCCAGGACGTCCCAGACCAATGTGGATGGAGTGTTCGCGGGCGGCGATGCGGTGACCGGCCCCAAAACCGTTATCCAGGCTGTGGTTTCGGCCCGGCGGGCCGCCGCCAATATTCACGCCTATGTCATGGGCGTGGAAAAAGAAGCGGCCGAGAGCAGGTTCAACTTCACCAGGGGCAAGACCTTTGACGATGTTGACCTGAAGAATTTTGAAGGCATCCAGGTCCACCTGCGTGAGAAGATGCCGGAGC
The DNA here is from genome assembly GCA_024278495.1 of Deltaproteobacteria bacterium. Classification (GTDB taxonomy): domain Bacteria; phylum Desulfobacterota; class Desulfobulbia; order Desulfobulbales; family Desulfobulbaceae; genus UBA10518. Next base: position 2,201 of record JAJRTB010000225.1, on the reverse strand, counting down.
GGCCGCCCGAGACGGCGGTGCAGGATTTTGACGAGGTCAAGCTTGGCTATAACGAGAAGATGGCCCGCCGCGAGGCGGACCGATGCCTGTCCTGCGGCTGTACCGCCTATGACCGGTGTGACCTGAAACGCCTTGACATCGAGTACAAGGTCAACATCAACAAGACCGGCATGGGGGTCAAGCCTGTCTATCCGGTTGATCGGTCCCATCCGGCTATTGTGGTTGATCCCAACAAGTGCGTGTTCTGCAAGCGGTGCGAACGCTACTGCGAGTATGACGCCCTGGAAATTTGCGCAGATAAAGTTGACGGCAACGGTCATCCCTTCGGACTTGAGATCCGGTTCAAGGAAAACTGCGTGTCCTGTGGCAAGTGCGTGGACAACTGTTACACCGGGGCCCTGAACAAGAAGGACCGGATTGTGCCAATCCAGGTGGAACCGGTCAGGGAGGTTAAGTCCACCTGCCCCTACTGCGGGACCGGGTGCCGGATTATTCTGAAAGTCAAGGGGGATACCCTGATGGAGGTTCTTGGTGATCCGGACCAGGCGCCAAACTTTGGTGATCTCTGCGTCAAGGGCCGGTTTGGCCATTCCTTTGTCCAGCATCGGGACCGGTTGACCACTCCCCTGATCCGGCGGCCTGATTCCGGCCGGCTGGAACCGGCGAGCTGGGCCGAGGCCCTTGATTTTATTTCCGTTTCCTTCAGGCGGATCCTGGAGGACAAGGGGCCTGATGCTCTGGCCGGCCTGTCATCGGCCCGCTGCACCAATGAGGAGAACTACGCCTTTCAGAAATTTTTTCGCGCCGGCATCGGCACCAATAACGTTGACCACTGTGCCCGATACTGACACAGCCCTACGGTGGCCGGTCTGGCCACGGCATTCGGTTCGGGAGCAATGACCAACGACATTGCCGGGATCGTCGACAACGACGCTCTCCTGGTCATCGGTTCAAACACCACCGAAACCCATCCGGTTATTGCCCTGCGCATGCGCAAGGCCGTGAAGAAGGGTGCCCGGCTGATAGTGGCTGATCCGCGCCGGATAAAGCTCGTCGATGACGCGGTCCTCTGGCTGCAGCACCGGCCAGGGAGTGATGCCGCCCTGATCAATGCGATCTGCCATGTGCTTCTGCGCGAGGGATTGACTGACAAGGCCTTCATTGAGGAACGAACTCAGGGGTTTGCCGGGTTCGAAAAGGCGGTGGCTGACTGTACACCCGAGTGGGCGGAACAGGTTACCGGCGTGGCTGCCGCTGATATCGAGGAAGCGGCCCGGATTTACGGCGGGGCAGGGAAGGCCGGAATTTATTACACCATGGGTATTACCCAGCACGCTACCGGCACCTCGAACGTGTATGCCCTGGCCAACCTGGCCCTGGTGACCGGCAACTTGGGCAAACCAGGTGCGGGCCTCAATCCGCTGCGCGGCCAGAATAACGTTCAGGGTGCCAGCGACATGGGCTGTAACCCGGTGAATCTGCCCGGATACCAGCGGGTTGACAACGACGAAGCCCGCAAGCGGATCGGGGAAATCTGGGGCCATGAACCCCCGGCTTAACCGGGACTTACCTCCACCGAGATGACCCAAGCCATGCTTGAGGGGACCATAGCCGGCATGTGGATCATGGGCGAGAACCCCGTCTTGAGCGATCCCAACATGAATCATGCCCGTGAAGCTTTTGAAAAACTTGATTTCCTTCTGGTCCAGGATATTTTTCTGACCGAGACTGCGGAGCTGGCCGACGTGGTTCTTCCCGCAGCCTCGTTCGCCGAGAAGGACGGGACCTTCACCAACACGGAACGACGGGTGCAGAGGATTCGCCGTGCAGTCTACCCGCCGGGCGAGGCCCGGGACGATTTGACCATTATCAACCTGGTCACGGCCCGGATGGGCTATGACCATATCGTGCCGCTTTCGGACGGCTTTACCCATCGGCAGTATAACGAGGGGGGCTACGTGACCGCGCCGCCGCTCTGCAGCGAGGTGTTTGAGGAGATGGGCCGGGTCTGGCCGGCCCTGGCCGGCATTACCTACGAGCGCCTTGAGGAAAAAGGGCTAGCCTGGCCCTGTCCGGACCGGGAGCACCCGGGCACTCCGGTCCTCTTTGTTGACGGGTTCCCCATTGGGAGGGCAAAGTTTACCCCGGTCGAGTGGCTGGGACCCAGGGAACTGCCCGACGAGGACTATCCCATGGTTCTG
>JAJRTB010000224.1 GCA_024278495.1 Deltaproteobacteria bacterium | reverse complement strand
GGCACCCTGAACACAAACGGCGTCCTGACCATCCGGGCCACCCGCGTGGGCGCCGACACGACACTGTCGCGCATCATCAGGATGGTGCGGCAGGCGCAAGGCTCCAAGGCGCCCATTGCCGGTCTGGCCGACCGGATCAGCCTCTACTTCGTGCCCTCGGTCATGGCCTTTGCTCTTCTGACCGGCCTGGCCTGGTACTTTCTCGGCGGCGTTCCCTTTCCCCAGGCGCTCAGATTTTTCATCGCGGTCATGGTGATCGCCTGCCCCTGCGCCCTCGGCCTGGCCACCCCCACCGCCATCATGGTCGGCACCGGCCGCGGCGCCCAGCTCGGCGTCCTGATCAAGAGCGGCACAGCGCTTGAGACGGCGGAGCAAATCAACACGGTCGTCTTTGACAAGACCGGTACCCTGACCCACGGCCGTCCCGAGCTGACCGATCTTGTCCTGATCGATTCCGCCTGGCGTGAAGATGATCTGCTTGCCCTGGTTGCCGCCGCCGAAACCCGGTCCGAGCACCCCCTGGCCGAGGCAATCGTCCGGGCCGCAACAGACAGAAAGCTGCCTCTGGAGCAACCCGCCGCCTTTGAGGCGGTTGCTGGGCGCGGCATAACCGCCCGGGTCGGCAAGCACAAAATTACCCTGGGCAATCAGGACTTTGTCGCGGAGCAGACCAGCGGGACGCCGCCTGCTGAATGGACCGGGAAGATACAGGAACTCTCGGGCCAGGGCAAGACCGTGCTCTTTCTGAGCATCGACAACAGACACGCGGCCCTGCTCGGCGTGGCCGACCGGATCAAGGACGAAACCCCGGCCACGGTCCGGCGCCTGCACGCAATGAACACACGGGTCGTCATGCTGACCGGTGACAACAGGCAGACTGCCCGGGCCATTGGAGACCAGGCCGGTATTGACGATATTATCGCCCAGGTCATGCCTGATGAGAAATCCGCCCGTATCCGGGAGCTGCAGAAGCAGGGCCTGCGGGTGGCCATGGTCGGCGACGGCATCAACGACGCGCCCGCCCTGGCCCGGGCCGACGTGGGCATTGCCATGGGCACCGGCATCGACGTGGCCATCGAGTCCGGCGACATCGTCATCATGAAGGGCAACCTGGACGGCGTGGTAACCGCCCTTGCTTTAAGCCGGGCCGTCATGCGCAATATCCGCCAGAACCTGTTCTGGGCCTTTGCCTACAATGTTATCGGCATTCCGGTGGCGGCGGGTCTGCTGACCCTCTTTGGCGGCCCCGCCCTCAACCCCATGCTGGCCGGCGGCGCCATGGCCCTGTCCTCGGTCTCGGTGGTCTCAAACGCCCTGCGGCTGAGGTGGTTCAAGGCGTGAGCAGCCCCATACCGACGAAGCAATCGCGCGTGACACGAAGTTTGCCAGGCTCACCGGGACAGTCCAGCCCGGGCGAACACGCGACAAGGTCAAATTTTCCTTGACATCTCCTGTCACGGCCCTATATATATCAGTGTTTTTCCCTGAATAATGATTCAGTTATCGTTTCAGTGCGAAACCGTCTGGGGGCCCGGCCCTTCAGGCGGTTTACCTATGGGAACCCTGAAAAACCATTCATGATTCCCATGCGATAGAACAAGGTTATTTTTTTCTTTCACACAATAATTCAAACAAGAGAGGAACACGTTATGTCAAAACTGGTACCCCCCCATGGTGGTAAAGGTCTCGTTTGCGCCCTGCTGCACGGCAGCGAGCTGGAAGCGGAAAAAGAAAAAGCAGCCGGTCTGAAAAAGATCCAGGTCAGCGCCCGGGCCAAGGGCGACCTGATCATGATGGGCATCGGCGGCTTTTCCCCGCTGGACGGTTTCATGACCAAGGCGGACTGGAAAGGCGTCTGTGAGAACTTCCAGCTTGAAGACGGCACCTTCTGGCCCGTGCCGATCACCCTGGACATTTCCAAGGAAGATGCCGATGCCATCTCCACCGGCGAGGAGATAGCCCTTGAGGCCGACGGCGTCATCATGGCCACCATGAAGGTCACCGAGAAGTACGAGATGACCGAAGCCGACAAGAAGTGGGAGTGCGAAAAGGTCTTCCGCGGCGAGGGCGAGGAATCCGAAGGCGACAACTTCTGGAAAATCGCTCCGGAAGATCATCCCGGCGTCATCATGGTCCTGAACCAGAAAGAGTACAACATCGCCGGGCCGGTCAAGGTCCTCTCCCAGGGCGAGTATCCGGATGAGTACCCGGGCGTCTACCTGACTCCGGCCGAGACCCGGGCCATGTTCGAGGAACGCGGCTGGTCAAATGTTGCCGCCCTGCAGCTGCGGAACCCCATGCACCGCTCCCATGAGTTCCTGGCCAAGATCGCCATCGAGGTATGCGACGGCGTCCTGATCCACTCCCTGATCGGTAACCTGAAGCCCGGTGACATCCCGGCCGATGTCCGTGTCAAGGCCATTGAGATCCTGATCGACAACTACTTTGTCAAAGACAACGTCATCAACGCCGGCTACCCGCTGGACATGCGGTATGCCGGACCGCGCGAGGGTCTGCTGCACGCCACCTTCCGCCAGAACTACGGCATCAACAACATGCTGATCGGCCGTGATCATGCCGGTGTCGGCGACTTCTACGGCCTGTTCGAGGCCCAGGAAATCTTTGACCGGATTCCCAAGACCGGTGATCCGAACAAGGACCTGCTCTGCAAGCCCATGAAGATCGACTGGACCTTCTACTGCCACAAGTGTGACGGCATGGCGTCCCTGCGGACCTGCCCGCATACCAAGGAAGACCGCGTCATCCTTTCCGGCACCAAGCTGCGCAAGGCCCTGTCCGAAGGCGCCGATATCGTGGATCACTTCGGCCGCGACGAGGTCCTGGATCACCTCAAAAAGTACTACGCCAGCCTGACCGAGAAGGTCGAGGTCAAGATGCAGGGCGCCGCTTCCGGCGACTCCATGTAATTGACCCGGACTTCCGAGTTTCTTCAACTGAAAGGAGGTATCCTGCCGCAGCAGTGCGGGGTATCTCCTTTTTTTATTTGAGCGGGAACAACGATGACCGAACCAAATGAACTGACCGTGGTCCGGGTCGGCCTGGAAGAACGCAGCTACCCCATCTTCATCAAAAAAGGACTGCTGCCGGATATTGGCGCTGACCTGCGGGAAAAAGAGATCGGCAAGCGCTACTGCGTCATCAGCGACGACCGGGTGGCCGCGCTCTACGGCGACGCCCTGATGGACTCACTCGCCGACGCGGGACTGGCCGCCGAAATGATCACCTTCCCGGCCGGGGAAGAGAGCAAGAACCTCTCCACCATCGAGACGCTCAGCCGGGAACTTGCCAAACGGGGTTTTGACCGGCGCGACGCGCTTATCGCGCTCGGCGGCGGCGTCCCCGGCGATATCACCGGCTTTCTTGCCTCCATCTACCTGCGCTCCATACCGTTTGTCCAGGTCCCCACCACCCTGCTG
>JAJRTB010000223.1 GCA_024278495.1 Deltaproteobacteria bacterium | reverse complement strand
GGCGCTGCTGCCGCCGGTCTTTGCCTGTGTCGCGCCGGCTATGATCGTGATGACCGGTTTGCGGACCTGGTTAACGCCCACCTGGACCCCGTGGCGCGAGTCAAACTCGGACGGTTATTAGCCGGCTCGGGGCTGGTGCATGCCATGCTTGACAGTTCCGACGGGCTGGCCACGGACCTGGCCCATATCTGTAAATGCAGCGGTACCGGCGCGCTTGTAGAAGCGGATCTGCTGCCAACCCCACCGGCGTTGTGTGAAGCTGCCGAACTTCTGAGCCACGATGTCCGCGACTGGCTTATTGCCGGCGGCGAAGACTATGAGCTCATCTTTACCGCGCCAGAACGGGCAACTGCTGAGATCAGGGCCATTGGCGCTGCTGTTGCCGTTCCCCTTGTTCCCGTCGGCAAAGTTGACGGGAAGCCCGGGGTACGGCTTCTGACCCATAATGCTGCGGGCCGGAAAAGTGTACGCGATATCAGCTTCAGGGGATTTGAGCATTTTTCATGATGATGCAATGGGCTGTTTCGGCGAAGTTATTGGCATTATGGCGATCATGGGGAGAGTAGTTACCATGCAGGGTACATAAAAAATCGTCCCGTTCACTATGATTGTATGGTAAACTTGCAAATTCGGACTCGGGCTTAATAAAGGCTGTTCAGCGGTAAGCGCTCACAGGCCCCGTATCTTCGGAGTCTCCGCTGCGCTGCGCTTACCTGAACGGTCGTGCCTGCGCAGACCTGCGGTCCCTGAGAACGCTTGCAACACCATTGTGTTTGAAAAAACAGATGGATGGACAACCCGTGAGTGGTTACGTTCAGCGTGCCGCCTGTTACAACACTCACAACACTCTTTGTCTTGGTGTAGAACAAAGTATGAACGGTCATTCCTATACCCCTTCTGTCGTGCCCAAGCTGCTCAGACCTGTAGTCATGCTTGGGAACCATGCCCTGTACCTGTTGTTCGACCTGGGCAGAATGGGGGTGTATCTCTTCAGCGCTCTGGCCGGAATATTCCGGCGGCCGTTTCGTTACCGGGAACTTGTCAAACAGCTCCATTTTATCGGGACCGGATCGGCAGCGGTAATTTTTTTCACGGCACTGTCATCGGGTATGGTCCTGGGGTTGCAGGGGTACTATTCTCTTCATAAATTCGGCGCCGAGGGCATGCTTGGTTCCGCTGTTTCACTGACCCTGATCATGGAACTCGGGCCTATTCTCACCGCGTTGATGGTGACTGGCCGGGCAGGATCAGCCATGTGCGCTGAGATAGGAATTATGAGGATTTCCGAGCAGATAGACGCCCTGGAGTGCATGGCCGTTGACCCTTTTCGCTATCTTGTCTCTCCAAAATTCCTGGCAACTCTGATCTCTGTACCTCTTTTGACTGTCATGTTCGATGTGGTCGGGATTTTTGGAGGTTATCTGGCCGGAGTCAAGCTGATGGGAGTAAACTCCGGCGCTTTTTTCAACGGAATGCAGCAGAGTGTGACGAATCATGATATTACCCTTGGAATTATAAAATCATTTGTTTTTGCCCTTCTGCTTGTCTGGATATGCTCCGGCCGCGGGTATTTTGTCCAGTCCATCCGCGGGGCCGGGTTTGGCGCTGAAAGTGTGAGCAGGGTGACTACCCAGGCCGTGGTCGTCTCATCCATCTCCATTCTGATTTTTGACTACCTGCTGACAGCGATTCTGCTATGACCGGTACAGCCGAGGGAACAAACTCTTTTGAGACTGTGATCCGTTTTGAAGACGTGACCAAGTCTTTTCCCGGTCCAGAGGGCAGGCATGTTGTTCTGGACAGGGTCAACTTTGGTGTGCCCAGGGGGAAGATCACGGTAATAGCCGGCGGCAGCGGCCAGGGTAAGAGTGTTACCCTGAAACTTGTTCTCGGTCTCATGCGCCCGGACAGTGGCCGGATTCTGGTCGACGGCCAGGATGTTACCCGGTTGAGAGGCGACGGGTTGCGTCGGTTGCGGACCAGGTTTGGCGTTTTGTTTCAGGGAGCGGCTCTCTTTGACTCCCTGACGGTTTTTGAAAACGTGGCCCTGCCTTTGCAGGAACGGTTGCGACTCAGTCGCGCAGAAATTCAGGACCGGGTTATGACCACCCTGGACCAGCTTGAACTGCGCGGACATGAAAACAAGTTTCCCGCTCAGTTGAGCGGCGGCATGAAAAAGAGGGTGGGGCTGGCGCGGGCCCTGCAGCTCGATCCGGAGATTGTCCTCTTTGACGAACCGACCACAGGTCTTGATCCGGTCATGACCAGTGAAATATATGACCTGTTTGTCCGGACCCAAGACAGAATCGGCTATACGGCTGTCATTGTCAGCCATGATATTCCGAAGATTTTTGAGCTGGCCGACCAGATCGTTTTGTTGAATAAGGGCGAGCTTGATGTTTTTGATGATCCCCGGGAAATCCGTAACTCAAGCAAACCTTTTATCCGTGAATTCGCAGAAAAAACCATGGCCGGGTGTCCTCAAAACAAAGAAGGTGCGGGGAAACAATGAAGAACTATTTTGTTGACGCAACAGTTGGTATTTTTTTAATTACAGGCTTTGTCGCACTGGGCTGGCTTGCCCTGCAACTGGGTGAGGTGCCCTGGGTCAGCAACGCCGGGACGTATCAGCTGAGGGCTGAGTTTGACAATATATCCGGAGTCAAGTCCGGTGCCGATGTTCAGGTCGCCGGTGTCAAGGTCGGCAGTGTGACAAAACTTGAATTAAGCGATGACTTTTACGCCATGGTGACTATGAAACTTGACCGGAAGATACAGGTTCCGGTAGATTCCATAGCTTCGGTGAAGTCTCAGGGGATAATTGGTGACAAGTTCATTCAGATTACCCTGGGAGGGGATGAAGAGATTTTCAGCGATGACGGTGTGATAACTGATACGGAATCAGCTGTTGACCTGGAATCGCTTATATCAAAATTTGCCTTTGGCCAGGTAAAATAAGACGGACTCGTAAAAAGCACCAAACCGGCCAGGCACGATGACAGAATAACAAATTATAACACTGGTCCGGCGGATAAACAATACTGACAAGCAAAATGATCCTGCGAAACAGACTGTCAACAGGTGCCGCGGCTCTCTTTTTTCTCCTGCTGTTGTGGCAGGCTCCTGCTTTTGCTGGCGAAGAAGGGGTTGATTTCCTGAGTGACGACTTCTATGAATATGACCTTGATGATCCGGAACTGGCAGACCCGCTTGAGCCGTTGAACAGGGTGGTCTTTCAGTTCAACGACACCATGTACATTTGGGTTCTTGAACCGGTCGCGACCTTCTATAGCCATGCTGTTCCTTTAGATCTCAGGGAATGCGTTAATAATTTTTTCAGAAACCTGGAAGAGCCGGTTCGATTTGTCAATACCCTGTTTCAGGGGAGGTTGGCTGACGCCGGCAAAGTTCTGGCGCGCTTTCTGTTGAACTCGACCCTTGGCGTGTATGGCCTGGGAGATGCGGCTACCCGTGTTTTTGACGTGCCGCCCGTTGAAGCGACTCTGGGCGAGACGCTCGCACACTGGGGGGTGGGAGATGGTTTTTACCTTGTTGTGCCCCTGTATGGCTCCTCGACCCTGAGGGATTTCACAGGCACTATAGTGGATGGGTTCGGCATGACCCCCTACTACACCTGGACTGATGATATTTATCTCATGGGCGGTGTTTATGTGGGAAAGGAAACCAGCAAGCTGTCCATGCATCTCGGTGAGTATGACGAGTTGAAGAAAGTGTTGTTTGATCCTTATATCTCATTTAGAAACGCCTATTTCCAGTACCGAAACAAGTTGCGGGATCATCCCCCGGCCGGGCCTGACAACACCTTGCCCGAGAGCGCAACTGACTGAGAGAGATTAACTATGAGTTCTTTTGCAAAACATGCAGCCGTGATAGTTGTTGTTCATCTTCTCATCACTGTTTTGGCAACAGTGAGCACATCTGCAGCTGTTCCGGATCCCGTCGAGCAGATGCGCCCGGTTGTTGACAGGATTGTACGCATCCTGACCGACCCGTCTCTGCAGGGTGATGATCAGTGTGGCAAACGACGCAAGATGGTTATGGCCGCTATTCGCGAGCGGTTTGATTTCAGGGAGATGTCCAAACGGGTTCTGGGCAGGCAGTGGCGTAAATTAAGCGAAGATGAGAAGCAGACTTTTACCGGACTGTTTACCACTCTTCTTGAACATGCCTATATTGGAAAAATTGAGGATTATTCCAGACAAAAGGTGGAGTTCAAGGGCAGGCGGATCAAAAAAAATAAAGCTCAGGTCGAAACGGTTCTTGTTGACGGGAACGTGACCATTCCGGTGTCTTATATTATGATTCTGAAGGATAATCAGTGGTTTGCCTATGACATCGTTGTCGAAAACGTGAGCCTTGTTCGTAATTACATGGAACAGTTCAGTGAGATTATTCGTAAAAACGGGTTCGATTCTCTTGTCGAGCGCATGCGCGTCCGTATCAAAGAACTTGAGGCCGGTTCCGGCAAACCCTGTCCGACGAAAACTTCAATTTCAGCAGACAGGAAAGGATCCTGAACCGCGCACCGTCCAGCTTCCTTGTTCTCATCAGGCCACCCTGAAAATTTGATCAACTTCCTGAACCCGTACAAAGCATCAGACTCTGGCCGGGCACAAGTTACATGCTTATTCGTGGGATTCGCTCCTTTGTGCGAAACCGACGAATATGCGGGATAAAGTCGTCACATCAGCCGGTGGCGTCAATGTTCAGAGCTGCTCACCGCCATTCTGTTTTATTTTCTGATAGCTTTGCAAAAAAAAATTATATATATTATAAAAATTATTTTTTGTCTTACCGGAGGGATCGGGAGCCCGTATGCGCATACCCTTCACTGACATACCGGAACAGGGGAGCCGTTATGAAATATCCGGCAAATCATGGTTTCCGGATGAGTTTCGGTCCGGAGCCGGCTCTGTTGCGGCTGAATTTGATCTCTTCAGAAAACAGGCAGGCAAAGTTGAGTTACAGGGGAAACTTCTGACGAGTGTCATCCTCAGGTGTGATCGTTGTTTGCGGAAATTCAGGCATACTGTCCGGGCTCAATTCGGCTGTTTGCTGGAGTTGCCTGAATCGGGCCATCACTGGCGTGTTCAGGAGATAGAATGTGACTGGCATGAACTGGATATCATTCACCTCGACGCCCCTGTTGTTGACCTTGGGGACCTGCTTCATCAGCAACTGCTTTTGAGCCTGCCTGAGAAAAAACTCTGCACGGATTCCTGCAGGGGATTGTGTGCGGAATGTGGGATGGATTTGAATGACCAGCAGTGCTCCTGTGTAACCGATACAGGCAGGTCACCCTTTGCCATGCTTGCTGCAGTGAGAAAAACTGTTAAATAGTGGCCTCTGGAAACCTGTAACTATTGGCCGGTTACAACGACAATTCTGCATGGGTTCCATGCTGGTCCGTCGGGTTTGAATCAGTTTGCAAATCCGACAAAAAACAAGATTTCCGGACATGTCCCGTGACAGGTGCATGTACAAAAGACATTCGGATAACCAAACACTATCATAACGACTTGCCTGAACACCCTGTTCGGGCTGTTGAACGGAGGATGAAAAATGGCGTTGCCAAAAAGAAGGCATTCACGATCGAGAACCAGAAAACGGAGGTCTCACGACTTCCTTAAAGCGCCCGGCATAGTCGCCTGTCAGCATTGCGGCGAGGCAAAGCTGCCCCATCGTCTTTGCGGCAGCTGCGGAACCTATAAAGGCAGGTCCGTCTTTCAGGTTGAGGAAGTTCTCGGTTAAGGGATACCGTGCGAATAGCTCTAGATGCCATGGGAGGGGATGGCGGGCCTGAACCAATAATCGAGGGCGCCCTGCTGTCTCTGCGCGAGCAAAATGATTTTGAGATAATTTTACTCGGTCCGGCCGAGTATCTGGAAAACCATCTCGTCTCTCTGGGTATCGATGCCAGGTATTCTTCCCGCCTCCATATTGAACATGCACCGGAGACGGTTGCCATGCACGAGGCCCCTGTAGATGCCGTTCGCCGAAAGAAGAATTCAACCATTATGGTCGGGTTCGATCTGGTGCGGTCAGGTCGGGCCGATGCTGTCGTGTCAGCGGGCAATTCCGGCGCGACCATGGCTTCGGCCATCAGGAAGCTGGGACGTCTGAAAGGTATCGCGAGGCCAGGTATCGCGAGCTATTTTCCTACCTTGAAGGGACCGGTCATGATAATGGATCTGGGCGCCAACGTGGACTGTCGTCCACGCCACCTCCTCCAGTTCGCCATAATGGCGTCTTCCTGTACCGGAAAAATCCTGCATATTTCCCGGCCGCGTGTCGGCCTGCTGAGCATTGGGGAGGAGGCGGGCAAGGGAAATGCTCTGGTCAAGGAAGCCCATAAGCTTTTAGCTGCTTCCCCTCTCAATTTTATAGGCAATGTCGAAGGCCGGGACGTATACAGCGGCAATGTGGACGTTATTGTCTGTGACGGCTTTGTGGGCAATGTGTCACTCAAGGTCAGTGAAGGTCTTGCTGATGCAGCCATGAAGATGCTCAGGGCTGAAATTGAAAAATCCATTCTCTCCAAGCTGGGATACCTGTTGCTCCACAGGGCTTTTCGTAATTTCCGCAAACGGGTTGATTATGCCGAGTATGGCGGCGCGCCTATGCTTGGTATCAACGGCACCGGTATTGTCAGTCACGGCAAGTCAAATGCCACTGCCATCAAAAATGCCGTAGAAGTCGCGGCAAACATGGTCCGGGAAAAAGTCAACGATTCTATCCTTGAGACCCTTGCGTCTCACCCGGTCTGATCCGTGACAGTATGAACATGAAGAACCGAGCCGCGGTCATCGGCACAGGAGTTTGCCTGCCGGAACGGGTCCTGACCAATTTTGACCTGGAAAAAATGGTCAACACTTCAGACGAGTGGATCACCACACGGACCGGTATCCATACCAGAAGGATTGCCGGCAAGGGAGAAGAAAATTACAGGCTGGCGGTTCGGGCAGGGCAGGTCGCCCTGAAACAGGCAGGGATCAGTGCCCATGAACTGAGTCTGGTCATTGTCGCGACCTTTACCCCGCATATGATAATGCCTTCCTGTGCCTGTTTTGTCCAGGCTGAAATCGGGGCGGACCAGGCCTTTGCCTACGATCTCAACGCGGCATGTTCAGGGTTTCTCTATGGCCTGGATCTTGCCGATGCCTATATCAGCCGTCAACCTGACATGAAGATACTGCTGATTGGCTCAGAGACCCTCTCCGCCCGCGTTAACTGGGAGGATCGCAACACCTGTATTCTGTTCGGTGACGGTGCCGGCGCCTGTGTGCTGACAGGCGGTCGGGAAGGGCAGGGGGTGGTTGACGCCAACCTCCGTTCCGACGGCAGCTTGTGGAACCTGCTCTACATGCACGGACCCGAGAGCCAGAATCCTGCTCTTGTTTCAGATGATAACGGCGGCAGTTTTATCCGGATGGCCGGCAGGGATGTGTTCAGGTACGCTGTCAAGGCCATGGAAGAGGCCGTGACAACACTGCTTGAGCGAAACGGCGTTACCATTGACGATGTATGTCTTCTGATCCCCCATCAGGCCAATATCAGGATTTTAAACAAGCTGATGGACCGGCTGACTGTTCCTCGGGAAAAGGTCTATATAAACGTTGACAAGTATGGTAATACCTCTGCTGCAAGTATCCCCATAGCCCTTGACGAGGCGAGCTCCCTGGGTATGTTGCGGCGGGGAGACCTGGTGCTGTTCTGTTCGTTCGGCGGCGGGTTTACCTGGGGATCAATGCTCATGAACTGGTAAGAGGAGAGTGATTTGGATTATTTTTTGTCAGAAGAACAGCAGATGATAGTAGAAACCGCCCGTGAGATTACCAGGGAAAAGATTATTCCTGTTCGGGCCGAACTGGATGAGAAAAATGAGTTCCCGCGTTCGATTCTCCAGGACATGGCCAGGGCGGACCTGTTTGGCATTTTTATCCCTGAAGAATATGGCGGTTTTGGCGGAGGCTGCTTTGAAACAGTTCTGGCACTCGAGGAGCTGGCCAAAGGGTGCGTCGGCGTTGCCACCACATATGCGGCCAGTGCCCTTGGTATATTCCCGGTCATGATCGCCGGCAGTCCGGAAATGAAGGAGAAATATCTGCCCCAGATCGCAACCGGTGAGAAATGGGCAGCCTTTGGGCTGACCGAGGCCAATGCGGGAAGTGACGCCTCCGGCGTCCAGACCACGGCCGTGCTAGACGGAGACGAGTGGGTTTTGAACGGCACCAAGCAGTGGATTACCAACGGCGGTGAATCACAGATTTATACGATCGTCGCAATTACCGACCCGGCCAAGGGCGCCCGCGGTGCTTCCATCTTTGTTGTTGAGGACGGAGACCCCGGTTTCTCCTACGGCAAGAAGGAAGACAAAATGGGAATCAGGGCATCGTGTACCCGTGAACTCATAATGAAGGACTGTCGTATACCAGGAGATCGTCTGGTCGGACGGCCCGGCAGCGGTTTTGTTACGGTCATGAAGACCCTTGATTCATCCCGGCCCGGCATTGCCTCGCTTGGCATCGGTCTGGCTCAGGCGGCCCTGGACGAGGCGGTAACCTATGCCAAGCAGCGCGTTCAGTTCAACAAACCGATAATTTCATTTCAGGCGGTACAGCATATCCTGGCGGACATGGCTATCCAGCTTGAAGCCGGCCGGGCCCTGGTCTATGGTGCGGCCAGGCATATCGACGCCCATCCCAGGGATATGAGCAAGGTGTCTTCCATGTGCAAGGTCTTTGCCACGGATATGGCCATGAAGGTAACCACCGACGCGGTTCAGATCCTCGGCGGCTACGGATACATGAAAGAGTATCCGGTTGAAAAAATGATGCGGGACGCGAAAATCCTGCAGATTTACGAGGGGACCAACCAGATCCAGCGCAACGTTGTGGGCCAGTGTCTCAATAAGGAATACGCGGCCTGAATCCGTGACGAAAATTTGTGTCTCTGGCAACTGACGTATTGAAAAAGTGAAATATTTGTTCACCCATTCAACCAGACGGATTCTCACCCGGATCCGCCCGTCAGAGCGCCCGCCCGCGGCAGATCTGAAAGCGGTCAGACCATGGGGCACAGGTCACGATAGCCCCATGGTCCGATCACGTTCATCTGCACCACGGGTGAACGCTCACGGATTCAGGTGAATCCCTGATGAGTCCGCAAAAAAAAAACAGGCGCCGGCCGGGCACGACGAAAGTAAGCGGTCACAGGGCGCTTTGCTTTTGAACGATCAGTCCGGTTTTAATTTTATGAATATACTAGTTTGTATCAAGCAGGTTCCCGACACCAAGGACGTCCGGCTGGATCCCAGGACCAACACCATGGCCCGTGAAGGCGTTGAGTCGATTATGAATCCCTTTGACCGCCATGCCCTGGAAGAGGCCGTGCGGATCAGAGAGGAATACGGCGGCTCAGTGACCGCCCTGTCCATGGGCCCGCCCCAGGCCGAGTCGGTATTGCGCGAGGCGATTTCCTGCGGGGCGGACGACGGAGTATTGGTCTCTGATCGCGCCTTTGCCGGGGCAGATACATGGGCCACTTCGTATACCCTGGCCCGGGCCATTGAAACAGTTGGTGAGTTTGACCTGATTCTTTGCGGGAAACAGGCTGTTGACGGAGACACTGCCCAGGTCGGTCCGGGCCTTGCCTGCCGTCTGGCGCGTCCCTTTGTTACCTGCGTGCAGAAAATTCGCTTGCTTGACAATGACTCGCTGGTTGTGGAACGGATGATGGACGACGGCTATGATGTTGTCCGTCTGCCCATACCGGCCCTGCTCACCGTGGTCAAGGATATCAATGAGCCCCGGGTCCCATCGCTTAAAGGCAAGATGAAGGCCAAGAAGGCTGAAATCAAAGTTCTGGGCGCAGCTGACATAGGTGCAGATAAACAGTGTATCGGCCTGGCCGGCTCGCCGACCCAGGTGGTGAACGTCTTTACACCGGAACCGCGCGGTGATCGTACCAAACTCGAAGGAACACCGCAGGAGCAGGTGGCGCAACTGGTTAAAGCGCTTTCCGCGTATCTGTAGAAACCTTGATCTGCACTATGCCGGTATCGGGCGCAAGAGAACGGGACTGAAATATGCTTATCATAGACAAGGAAAAATGTATCGGTTGCGGTGTCTGCGAAGACAACTGTGCCTTTGGCGCCATTGAAGTTGTTGACGGTTGCGCGGTGGTCAACGACAACTGCACCCTGTGCGGCGCCTGTGTTGAGAACTGTGAGCCGCAGGCCCTGCGGATCGACGGCGGTGAAAAGAAGCAGACAACCAATCTGGAAGACTGGTCGGGAATCTGGATTTTCGCCGAGTTCAGGCATGACAAGGTCGTCCCGGTTGCTTTTGAACTGCTGGGCGTTGGCAGAAAGCTTGCCGATGAACGGGGCCCGTCTCTCACTGCCGTTCTTTTCGGCGCCGGTCTGGATGAGGGCGCCGCGGAGCTGATTGCTTACGGCGCCGACGCAGTCCTTGTCGTAGACGATGAACGGCTGCGCGACTATCGCGAGGACGTGTACGCCGGTGCCCTGGAAGAACTTATTAAAAGCAATCAGCCCGAGGTCGTTCTGGCGGGAGCCACCGCCATTGGCCGCTCTTTTATCCCCATGGTTGCCAATGCCCTTGGCGCCGGCCTGACTGCCGACTGTACTCAGTTATCTGTCCGGGCCGAGGACGGCATGCTCCTCCAGACGCGTCCCGCCTTTGGCGGTAATATAATGGCGACCATTGAATGCCCCCATGCGCGGCCGCAGATGGCTACGGTGCGGCCCAGGGTCATGGCGCCCCTGGCACCGGACAGGTCCCGCAGCGGCGAAGTTCGCCGGGTTGTGATCCCTGACGACGTTCTCGATTCAAAGATTGAAGTGTTGGAATCTGTTTCCTGTGAGCAGGACAATGTTCATATCCAGGAAGCAGAGATCCTGGTTGCCGGTGGGCGTGGCCTGGAGGACGAGAAGGGCTTTGCCCTGATCCGGAAACTGGCGGATGAACTTGGCGGCGCGGTAGCCGCCTCGCGTGCGGCTGTTGACGCGGGCTGGATCTCCTATCCGCACCAGGTGGGGCAGACCGGCAAGACTGTCGCGCCCAGGCTGTATATCGCCTGCGGCATTTCAGGCGCTGTTCAGCATGCGGTGGGCATGCAGTCGGCGGAGACCATTGTCGCGATCAACCGGGACGAAAAGGCACCGATCTTTGATCTGGCAACCTATTGTGTGGTAGGAGATCTTTTTGAGATTGTGCCCCTGCTGACCAGCAAAATCAAGGAGGTGCGTGGAACATGACTCTTCAGGGAAAAACAGCGCTTGTTACCGGCGGCAGCAGAGGAATAGGAGAGGCTGTCTGCCTGCGCCTGGCCCGTCTGGGAGCGAATGTCGGGGTCAACTATATCAGTAACTCCGAGGCAGCGGCCAGGGTCCTGGAGCGTATCAGGGCAGAGGGTGGTACCGGATTCACGGCCCCCTTTGACGTATCTGATCCGGCCGCGGTACAGTCGGCTGTCAAGGATATTATTGCGGATCATGATGGTATTGATATATTGGTTAATAATGCGGGCATTACCCGTGACGGCCTGATGGCCCGGATGAAGGACGACGCCTGGGACCAGGTTATTGCAACGAACCTCAAAGGCGCCTTTGTCTGCAGCAAGGCGGCCATGCGCCCGATGATGAAAAAACGGTGGGGCCGAATCATCAACATGACTTCGGTAATCGGTTTCCTCGGCAATGCCGGCCAGGTCAACTATGCCGCGGCCAAGGCCGGTCTTGTCGGTCTGACAAAATCCATGGCCCGCGAGCTGGCCGGTCGGGGTGTTACGGTCAACTGTGTCGCGCCGGGCTATATCATAACCGACATGACCAGTGATCTGCCCGGTGATATCCAGGAAGCTGTTAAAGCTCAGATTCCGCTTGGCACCCTGGGCACGCCGGAAGACGTGGCGGGAGCCGTCGCTTTTCTGGCTTCGGCTGACGCCGGGTATATGACGGGACAGACCCTGCATGTCAACGGGGGCATGTACATGGGGAATTGATTTCTGCGCATGCCTTGTATTTTTTTATGCATGACAACTTCGACCCTCAGGTTGAAGAGAAAATTTGGCAAGAGAATGGAGTGCAGCTCCCGATGGAACAGAAGCTGTAATCGCAACTGTATTTTATTATTTTAGAGGAGAGAAAAAATGGCGATTGAGAGCAAAATGATCGATATTATCGTTGAACAACTGAGCGTGGACAAGGACAAGGTCGTCCCCGGCGCTTCCTTTGTAGATGATCTTGGCGCGGATTCCCTTGACCTTGTGGAACTGATCATGGCCATGGAAGAAGAGTTTGACGTGGAAATTCCGGATGAGGCAGCCGAGAAGATTGCCACGGTTCAGGATGCCATTGATTTTGTCAACAACCTCCAGGGTTAAACGGGGCTGTTTACCGTGAAACGCAGGGTTGTTGTTACCGGAGTTGGCCTGGTTACCCCCCTTGGCACGGACAGGGATACGACCTGGGAAGGACTGGTGAACGGCCGGTCCGGAGTCGGTCCCATAACAAGGTTTGACGCGTCGGACCAGGCATCCCGGATCGCCGCCGAGATCAAGGGTTTTGAGCCGGAGAAGTATTTTGAAGCAAAACAGGCCAAGAACCTGGATCATTTTGTCCAGTATGCCATTGCTGCGGCTGAAGAGGCCGTCGCAGACAGCGGTCTGGACATGGACAAGGTTGCCCCGGAACGCGTCGGCGTTATAACCGGGTGCGGCATGGGCGGCCTGCCCACCATTGAGCAGTACCACCAGGTGTACATGGAGCGCGGGCCGCGACGGATCACCCCGTTTCTGATTCCTCGCATAATCCCCAACATGCCGTCCGGGCACCTGTCCATGCGCTTTAATGCCCGGGGACCGAACCTGGCCATAACAACTGCCTGTGCCGCGGGTACCCATGCGGTGGGTGAGGCGTTTCGCAGTATTGCCTATGGTGACTGTGATATCGCCCTGACCGGCGGTACCGAATCGGTTATCTGTCCCCTGGCCGTTGGTGGCTTTTCATCCATGAAGGCTCTCTCAACCAGAAATGATGACCCCCGGCATGCGTCCAGACCATTTGATCGGGACCGGGACGGTTTTGTCATATCCGAGGGGGCGGGAATCCTGGTCCTGGAAGAGTTTGAGCATGCCCGCAAGAGAGGCGCCGTCATTTATGCCGAGATGGCCGGCTACGGGCAGACCAGTGATGCGTATCACGTGGCGGCTCCACCTGAAAACGGTGAGGGCGGCGCCCGTTGCATGCAGCGTGCTCTGCAGGATGCCGGTATGAATCCCGAGGATATTGACTATGTGAATGCCCACGGCACCTCAACCCCGCTGAATGACCGGTGTGAAACAGCGGCTCTCAAGACCGTGTTCGGAGACCATGCCTATAACCTGGTAATAAGCTCGACCAAGTCCATGACCGGTCACATGCTTGGCGGGGCCGGCGGGATTGAATCGGCCTTTATCGCGCTGAGCATCCGTCACGGAGTTATCGCGCCTACCATTAACCTTGACAATCCGGACCCGGACTGTGATCTTGATTACGTGCCCAATACGGCCCGGGAACGGAAGATCCGCACGGCCATGTCCAACTCCTTTGGTTTTGGCGGGACCAACGGAGTCGTTATCATGAAACAGCTTGACGGTTGATACCGGGAGAAAACAGTTGAAAATCGCTATCGGCAGTGATCACGGCGGTTATGATCTCAAAAGGCTGATTGTATCGTACCTCAAGGATCAGGGCGGGGAAGTGGTTGACGTAGGCTGTCACTCCCTAGAGTCGGTTGATTACCCTGATTTTGCCGAACTGGTCTGTGAACAGGTGCAAAGCGGCACGTGCCCGGGAGGGATCCTGATCTGCGGGACCGGCATCGGCATGTCCATTGCGGCAAACAGGTATCGTGACATTCGGGCCGCCCTCTGTCATGAGGCATATACCGCCCGGATGAGCAGAGAACATAACAACGCCAATGTCCTGTGTATAGGGGCCAGGGTGGTCGGCCAGGAGGTTGCCCTGGATATTGTCAGAGCGTGGATCTCGACTGAATTCGCCGGGGGCAGGCATCAGGTGCGGTTGGCAAAATTACGCTGAGCATCCCGGTCTGACCACACTCCGAACTTGCATGTGAACCGGCAGCCATGTATAAATGGTACTATTCCGCATATTTCACAAAGCGGCCTGCTGCACAGTCTGAATATACCGAATCTTCAGCGCTTCTCCCGGAAATTGTCTTCGACATACCGTCCGTATGCCTGTAAACAATTTTCTGCGCGAAACGCTGAATCTCCGGCGCGTTCAGACTATTCGCGACGACCTTGGTGAAATATCCGGGCTACCTTTTTTTTGATTTTTTCGGTGACAAACTGAATCCGCAGAGAGAACAATTATCATGACTCCCCTTGAGCAGACTGACCCTGAGATATACAAACTGATTGGGTTTGAGCGTGACCGCCAGGCCGGCCAGCTGGAACTGATCGCTTCGGAAAATATAGCTTCAGCCGCTGTTATGGAAGCCCAGGGGTCTGTTTTTACAAACAAATATGCGGAAGGATATCCGGATCGCCGGTATTACGGAGGCTGTGACTATGCCGATGCCGTTGAAACTTTGGCCATCAACAGGGCCCTGGAGTTGTTTGACGCGGAATATGCGAATGTACAGCCTCATTCCGGCAGCCAGGCAAACATGGCAGTGTACTTTGC
>JAJRTB010000222.1 GCA_024278495.1 Deltaproteobacteria bacterium | reverse complement strand
GGTTGATTTGCCCGCGCCCGGCGGACCGGTGATGCCGAGCACCAGGGCCTGATCAAACCGCGTCCGGTCCAGTCCCTCAAGCAGGGTCGCCGCCTCCGGGGCGTTATCCTCCACCAGGGAGACGGCCCGGCCGATGGCCCGTGGCTCGCCGTTGTGCAGGCCTTGGAGAAGTTTGTGTATATCCATCAGTGCCGGGCGTCGTGATGATCGCGGCAGGCATCCCGGAAGGCCTCGATAATGATGTCCACCGGGGTGCCCGGAGTGAAGACGGCCCGGATACCCGCCGCCCTGAGGGATGTGGCGTCTCCGGCCGGGATGATACCGCCGCCCAGCACCGGGATGTCGCCGCCGCCGGCTTGCCGCAACGCTTCCAGCACGGCCGGAAAGAGCTTCAGGTGAGCCCCGGACATGGAGGAGAGGCCGACGGCGCAGACATCCTCCTGGATCGCGGCCGCGGCGATTTCATCGGCGCTGCGCCGGATGCCGGTATAGATAACCTCGAACCCGGCGTCCCGCAGGGCCCGGGCAATAAACTTGGCGCCCCGGTCATGGCCGTCCAGCCCGGGTTTGCCGATCAGTACTCTGAATGTCTCCTGCATAACCTAACCCGCCGTTGCCCCGGCAAAGACGCGGGCACAGAAATCGCCCAGGCTGCCGAGGTCTTCGCAGACATGGATGTTGTTGTCGCGCATGGTTTTGATTTTGGCCGCGGCCGTGCCGGAGCCGCCGCTGATGATGGCCCCGGCATGCCCCATGCGCCTGCCGGGCGGCGCGGTCAGCCCGGCGATAAAGCCCACCACCGGTTTATCGACCTGCTCACGGACAAAGGCGGCCGCCTCTTCCTCGGCATTGCCGCCGATCTCGCCGACCATGACAATCCCCCTGGTCTGCTCGTCCCGGTTAAAGGCGTCCAGGCAATCTATGAAACTGGTGCCGATGACCGGGTCTCCCCCGATACCGATACAGGTGGACTGGCCCAGACCGACCCCGGTCAACTGATGCACCACCTCATAGGTCAGGGTGCCGGAACGCGAGACCACCCCGATGGGGCCGGGGGCGTGGATGGGGCCGGGCATGATGCCGATCTTGCAGAGACCGGGGGCGATAATTCCGGGGCAGTTGGGGCCGATCAGGCGGCAGCCGGTTTTCTTCAGATAGCCGCGGACCCGGAGCATGTCATGGAAGGGGATGCCCTCGGTGATACAGACCGCAAGGCTGATGCCCGCGTCAGCCGCCTCGAAAATGGCGTCCGCGGCAAAGGCGGGCGGCACAAATATGAGCGAGGTGTTGGCCCCGGTTTCGGCCACGGCCCGGGCCACGGTGTTGAACACCGGCACTCCCCCGGCCTTTTGCCCCTCTTTGCCCGGGGTGACCCCGGCCACGATTTTTGAGCCATACTCCAGGCATTGCCGGGTGTGAAAGGATCCCTCCCGGCCGGTGATGCCCTGGACCACAATACGGGTCTGTTCATTGACAAAGATACTCATGGCTGCCCCGCGATGCGGGCGATTTTTTCAGCCGCGTCGGCCAGGTCGGCGGCGTTTATAAGATCCAGGCCGGATTCGGCCAGGATGCGACGGCCCGCCTCCACGTTGGTGCCTTCCATCCGCACCACCACCGGCACGTTCAGGCCGACCGCGCGGGCCGCCTCCGTCACCCCGGTGGCCAGCGTGTCGCAGCGCAGGATCCCGCCGAAGATGTTGATCAGGATTCCCTTGACCGCAGGGTCGGAGAGGATGATGCGAAATCCGTTTTCAATCATTTGGGCGTCAGCACCGCCGCCCACGTCGAGGAAATTGGCGGGACTCGCGCCCGCCTGTTTGATCAGATCCATGGTGGCCATGGCCAGGCCGGCGCCGTTGACCATGTTGCCGATGGTGCCGTCAAGCCGGATATAGTTGAGGTTGTGACGGGCTGCCTCCGCTTCCAGGGGATCGTCCCCGGAGGGATCGTACAGGGCGGCCAGGTCAGGCTGCCGGAACAGGGCGTTGGCATCGACTTCCACTTTTGCGTCCAGAATAACCAGCTGTTCATCACCGGTCACGGCCAGGGGGTTGATCTCGGCCAGCACCAGGTCTTTTGCGCAGACCAGGGTGCAGAGCTGTCTGAGCAGGGCACAGAATTCCTTGAACAGCGGCCCGCGTAATTCCAGGGCGAACGCGGCCCGGCGCAGGTGATGGGGCTGTACCCCGAGCAGGGGGTCGACCCTGACCCGGACAATGGCGTCCGGGTCGGTTGCCGCCATCTCCTCGATGTTCATGCCCCCGGATCGGGAGGCGATAATCATCAGGGTGCCGGTTTGCCGGTCCGGCAGGACCGAGAGGTAGAGTTCCCCGGTATTATCCCGGCCCTGTTCCACCAGGACTTTTTTGACAACAATGCCCCGGCCGCCTGTCTGGGCCGTCTTCAGGGTCATGCCCAGGATGGCTTTCGCCGCCTCGCGTGCTTCGGCCCGGTCGCGGACCAGGCGGATACCGCCTGCCTTGCCCCGGCCGCCGGCATGGACCTGGGCCTTGACCGCGGCGGGATAGCCCAGGGCCTCTGCTGCGGCAACTGTCTCATCCACGGTTTCGGCCACCCGTCCCCCGGGCACGGGCAGGCCGGCCGCGCGCAGCAGATCCTTGGCCTGGTATTCGTGAAGTTTCACGCGGGGTAACCCAACTTTTTCAGGTCCTCTGTGATCTCCTCAAGAACGGTCGGATCATCAATGGTGGAGGGCATCCGGTACTCCTTGCCCGCGGCAATCGCCCGCAGGGTGCCGCGCAGGATCTTGCCGGAGCGGGTCTTGGGCAGCCGTTTGACCACGGCGGTCTCTCTGTAGCAGGCAATGGGGCCGATCTGTTCGCGGATCATCCGGACCAGGTCTGTTTTTATCTCCTCCTCGTCGGTGGTGACGCCCGCCTTGAGCACGATCAGGCCGATGGGCTTCTGGCCCTTCAGCTGGTCAACGGTGCCGAACACGGCGCACTCGGCCACGGCCGGGTGGGTGGCGATGACCTCTTCCATGGCGCCGGTGGAGAGGCGGTGACCGGCGATGTTGATGACATCGTCCATCCGGCCCATGACGTACACGTATCCGTCCTCGTCGATATAGCCGCCGTCACTGGTTTCGTAGTACCCGGGGAAGGTGGCCATGTAGGACTTGACAAACCGCTCCTCGTTGCGCCACAGGGTTGCCAGCGTCCCCGGCGGCAGGGGCAGCCTGACCACGATATTGCCCTCCTGGCCGGCTTCCACCTCCTTGCCCTCGTGGTCCAGGATGCGCACGTCATAGCCCGGCACCGGTTTGGTGGGTGAGCCCGGTTTGACCGGGAACTGCTCAATACCCATGGGGTTGGCCACGATGGCCCAGGCGGTCTCAGTCTGCCACCAGTGGTCAATGACCGGTACCCTGAGCAGGTCTGATGCCCAGTGGTAGGTGTCAGGATCCAGGCGTTCACCGGCCAGGAACAGGGCCTGGAAATCACCCAGGTCATATTTTTTGAGGAATTCACCGTCCGGGTCTTCCTTTTTGATGGCCCGAAACGCGGTGGGCGCGGTAAAGAGGACCTTGACCTTGTGCTGGCTGATGACCCGCCAGAAGGCGCCGGCGTCGGGGGTGCCGATGGGTTTGCCCTCGTAGAAAACGGTGGTGCAGCCGTGCAGGAGCGGGCCGTACACAATGTAGGAATGGCCAACGACCCAGCCCACGTCCGAGGCGGCCCAGTAGACATCGCCGGGTTCGACGTTGTAGATGTTTGTCATGGACCATTTCAGGGCCACGGCATGGCCGCCGTTGTCACGCATGACGCCCTTGGGCATGCCTGTGGTGCCGGAGGTGTAGAGGATATAGAGCGGGTCGGTGGCCTGGACCGGTACCGGGTCGACCGGGCCGGCGTCGGCCACAATGTCACTCCAGTTCACGTCGCGGCCTTCCTTCAGCTCCGAGGCAATAAAATCACGCTGGAAGACGATGCATTTCTCAGGCTTGTGGTCAGACTGGTCAATGGCCGAGTCCACCAGGGGCTTGTACGCCAGTGTCTTTTTGCCCTCAATGGCGCCGGAGGCGATGATAATGGCCTTGGGCCGGGCGTGGTCAATACGGATGGCCAGCTCATTGGACGCAAATCCCCCGAAAACAACCGAGTGAACCGCGCCGAGCCGGGCGCAGGCCAGCATGGCCACGGCCGCCTCGGGAATCATGGGCATGTAGATGATGACGGTGTCGCCTTTTTCAACACCCTGGCCGCGCAGGGCCCCGGCAAAGACGGCAACCTGGTCGCGCAGCTCCCGGTAGGTGATTTTGCGGATGGTGTCGGTCACCGGGCTGTCGTGGATAATGGCTGTCTGGTCGCCGCGGCCCTGTTCCACGTGCCGGTCCACGGCGTTGTAGCAGGTGTTCAGCTCGCCGCCCCGGAACCAGCGGTAAAAAGGCGGGTTGGAGCTGTCCAGGACCAGGTCCCATTTTCTGTACCAGTCAATACCCCGGGCCGCCTCGGCCCAGAACCCTTCCGGATCGTCAATGCTTCTTCTGAAAACTGCTTCATAGGCTCCCATCATTTCTCTCCATGTACCTCGGGTTGCAGGGGAAAAGTCATCAGGCTTTGTATACCTAATCGCAGAAATGAAGGCAAGTGATAGCGTCAAAAACCACATTGTGGCTGTAAAAATCGGACCCTGGCTGCGGCCCTGTTCCTTCACGGGCCTGCAACGAGTTTGAGGCCCCCCCCGCACCACGTCCGTAAGTGCTCGCTCCGTGAGGCATGGGAAACCATAGCTCCACGAACCAAGCGCGTACAGCCGCGCCACGGGTGAATGCTCACGGATCCAGGTGGATCCCTGAGTGTTGACGGATCCGGATTATACAAAGATTTGTTGACAAAGCTTTTTAAATGAGCTTAACTCTTATTTAAGAGTAAATCTTATCCTGGTTTTTATGAACGGTCCGGAAGAATATATTTCCCGCTTTGAAGAAATCTGTCGGAGCAACGGGTTAAAGTTGACCCACCAGCGTCTGGAACTGTACCAGGCACTGCTGGAGTCCCGGGACCATCCGTCCGCAGAGTCCCTGCATAAACAGCTCCTTCACAGGATGCCGACCATCTCCCTGGACACGGTTTACCGGACCCTGGCGACTTTTGAGGAGCTTGGTCTGGTCAGGAGGGTGGAAACCGTCGGCAGCCAGAGTCGCTTTGAGGTCAGGACAGTTGCGCATCATCATTTTTTCTGTGATCAGTGTGGCCGGTTGACGGATTTTTCCTGGAATTCCTTTGATGCCCTGGGGCTTCCCCGGGAGTTACAGAAAATGGGCCGTATTCGCGAGCGTAATGTTGTTTTGCACGGTGTGTGCAACCACTGTCTGGATCCCCCGTGAGGAGCATTTTTTTTTGGGCGGCAAGATAGGAATAATTATGAATTAGTATTTTTACCTGTTTGCGGCAATTTGGTCTTGCGGACAGGTGGTACAGGAAAAAAAATGAACAGGGAGGTTCACCATGTCTGAACAAAAGAAGTTAACAGCAAATAACGGCGCCCCGGTGAGTGATAACCAGAATGTCATGACCGCGGGACCACGGGGCCCCATGTTGCTCCAGGATGTCTGGTTTCTGGAAAAGCTGGCCCATTTTGACCGGGAGGTCATTCCGGAGCGGCGGATGCATGCCAAGGGATCAGGCGCCTACGGCACCTTCACCGTGACCCATGACATTACAAAATACACCAGAGCGAAGATCTTTTCGGAAGTCGGCAAGAAGACCGAGCTGTTTGCCCGTTTTTCCACGGTTGCCGGAGAGCGGGGCGCGGCGGACGCGGAGCGTGACATCCGCGGGTTCGCTCTCAAGTTCTATACCGAGGAGGGCAACTGGGACCTGGTCGGTAACAACACGCCGGTCTTTTTTCTGCGCGATCCGCTCAAGTTTCCGGACCTCAACCACGCGGTGAAGCGCGACCCCAGGACCAACATGCGCAGCGCCAAGAACAACTGGGATTTCTGGACCTCGCTGCCCGAGGCCCTGCACCAGGTCACCATCACCATGAGCGACCGCGGTATTCCCGCGACCTATCGTCACATGCACGGATTCGGCAGTCATACCTTCAGCCTGATCAACGGTGATAACGAGCGGTTCTGGGTCAAGTTTCATTTTCACACCCGGCAGGGGATCAAAAACCTGAGCGACGCCGAAGCCGAGGCCCTCATCGGCAAGGATCGTGAGAGTCACCAGCGGGACCTGTTCGAGAGTATCGAAGGCGGCGATTTTCCCAAATGGACCATGTTTATCCAGGTCATGCCCGAAGCTGAGGCGGCTGACTGCCCCTACAACCCTTTTGATCTGACCAAGGTCTGGTTTCACAAGGATTACCCGCTCATCGAGGTTGGCGAGCTGGAGTTGAACCGCAACACGGAGAACTATTTTGCCGAGGTCGAGCAGTCCGCCTTTAATCCGGCGAGCGTGGTGCCGGGCATTGGTTTTTCACCGGACAAGATGCTGCAGGGGCGTCTTTTTTCCTACGCGGATGCCCAGCGCTACCGCCTGGGGGTCAACCATCAGCAGATTCCGGTCAACGCGCCGCGCTGTCCGTTTCACAGCTACCACCGGGACGGGGCCATGCGGGTGGACGGCAACCACGGCGGCACCATCGGCTATGAGCCGAACAGCTATGGGGAATGGCGGGAACAGCCGGATTTCAGCGAGCCGCCGCTCAGCCTGGAGGGCGCGGCCGATCACTGGAACCACCGGGAGGATGACGATTACTTTTCCCAGCCGGGCAAGCTCTTCCGGCTGATGACACCGGAGCAGCAGCAGGTGCTCTTTGAGAACACGGCCCGGGCCATGGGCGACGCGCCGGAAGAGATCAAGCGCCGTCATATCGGCAACTGCCTGAAGGCCGACCCCGCCTACGGCAAAGGCGTGGCCGATGCCCTTGGGCTTGCTGTGGCGGAATAGTGTTTGAGCGGGGTCGGTCAGAACCTGGTCAGCAGCAGGCCGGCCCACTCCTCTTCGTGTTTATTGCGGAGGAGTTGCATCTTGTGGTTCCCGAAGACCCGCCCGATGTTTTTTTCCTGCCTGCCCCGGAGGATGCCGGAGAGGATGAGGCGTCCTCCGGGGGACGTCAGCCTTTCCAGGTCCGGGGCCATTTCCACCAGGACATCGTGGACAATGTTGGCGCAGATCAGATCAAACGGGCCTTCAGCCTGGGCAAGAGGCCGGTCCGAGACCCCGATGTTCCAGTCCATGTAGTTGGCGCGTATGTTGCGGCGGGCCACCTCCACTGCCTCGGGATCGTTGTCGATAGCCATGATCCGGTCCGCCCCGAACACGGCCCCGGCCATGGCCAGAATCCCGGTGCCGGTGCCCACGTCCAGCATGGTGCGCGGGGTGTTGCCGTCTGTGAAGCAGAAGGAGATAAGGTTCAGGGCCAGCCGGGTCGTGGCGTGCTGCCCGGTGCCGAACGCCATGCCCGGGTCCATGGTGATGACCTTCTGGCCCGGCGAGGCGTCATATTCCTCCCAGGAAGGCTTGATGACCAGGCCGGGGATGATCTCAAACGGAGTAAAAAACTTCTGCCAGCTGGTGGCCCAGTCCTCGTCGTTGATGATTTCTGTTTCCAGGTCGGTCAGGAGCAGGTTGTAGACGGCGTACAGTTTTTCCAGCTCAAAGGTGACCCGTTCCCGCACGGCATTGCTCGCGCTTTCCAGGGCCTGGTCATTCTCTGTTTCTTCCAGGGCAAAGAAGCCGGTGATCCGGTTTTTTTCAAGATCCGGCAGGGGGCGGATCTCCACGCCGACGCCGCTTAAAACACCGATCAGATCGGAAACCGCTTCAGTAATTTTTTCCGGGCAGCTACACCGCAGCCTCAGCCATTTTGTCAGGTTTTTCATGGGGGCGCAATGACTCCTTCGTTGAATAGACGGCGGTTATATGCTATTGATCCGTTGTTCAGGGAGCAACCCGATTACATAATGCCTGCGGATATATGTGCAAGATGAGCATAACGAAAAAACAGCGGACGGTCCTCTTTCTGCCCGACAATATAACGGTAAAGGTTGACGAGGGCGACAATTTATTGAGCGCCGCGGCCGGGGCCGGTGTCTATATTGACGCCTTTTGCGGCGGCGACGGCGTTTGCGGTAAATGTAAAGTCAAGATAGCCGGCGGCGAGGTGTATGCGGACCGGGCCACCCTCAAGCAGGAGGACTGGGAGAGCGGTATCCGCCTGGCCTGCCAGAGCACGGTGCGGACCGACCTGACCGTGTCGGTGCCGGAGAAGACCACGGCCAGCGGCCAGGCGCTCAAGCGAAAACCCAAGACCACCCGGACCATTTCGGCCCGTTCCCTGGAGAGCCTGATCGGCACCTGGGACGTGGACCCCCCCGTGACCAAGCTCTACCTGGAGCTGCCCGAGCCGACCCTGGAAGACAATATCTCCGACATGCAGCGCGTCATGCGCGGCTTCAGGCAGGCCCGGCCTGATGATCCCGAGCCCAATTATGACCATCCGGAGCTGATCCGCGAACTGCCGGCGGTTCTGCGTGAGTCCCACTGGAAGATCACCCTGCTGCTTCTGCACGGCAAGGGGGATGACGAGCCGGACCGGATCATCGACATCGAGGCCGGCGACACCACGGCCCGGCTCTACGGTCTGGCCCTTGATATCGGCACCACCACCTGCAGCGGCGTCCTGGTCGATCTCAATACCGGCAGGATCATTGCCGAGGCATCCGGCTACAACGCCCAGATCCGCTACGGCGAGGACGTCATCTCCCGAATTATCTATGCCGGGCGGCCCGGCGGCCTGCGGGCCCTGCAGGAAAAGGTGGTCTCCACCATCAACACGATCATCGATGATATCTGCAAGTCCGTGATCATCAGTCCGGCCGATATCAGCTATATCATGGCGGCGGGCAACACGGTCATGTCCCACCTGCTCCTGGGGCTGGATCCGAAGTATATTCGGGAGGCGCCTTACGTGCCGAGCGTCAGCCAGTTTCCGCTGACCAAGGCGGCCGGCCTGGGCATCCATGCCCATCCCAGTGTCCGCCTTTTCCTCTATCCCTGTATCGCCAGTTACGTGGGCGGCGACATCGTCTCCGGTGTCCATGCCTGTCAGATGGCCAAGTCGCCGGAGATCAGCCTGTTCATTGATATAGGCACCAACGGCGAGATCGTGGTCGGCAACGAGGAGTGGATGGTCTGCGCCGCCTGCTCGGCCGGACCCGCCTTTGAAGGGGGCGGCATCCAGTACGGCATGCGGGCCTCGGCCGGGGCCATTGAGAATTTTCATATCCACCCGGAAACCTATGACCCGATGATCGTCACCATCGGCCGGATCAAGCCCAGCGGCATCTGCGGCTCCGGCCTTATCTCCATCGTTTCCGAGCTGCTGGAGTCAGGGGTTATTGACCAGCAGGGCAAGTTCAACCGGAGCCTGGATCATCCCCGCATCCGGGAGGGCCGCAACGGCTGGGAGTATGTCCTGGCCTGGAGCCAGGATTCCCTGATCGGCGAGGATATCGTGATCACCGAGGTGGACCTGGACAATTTGATGCGGGCCAAGGGCGCCATGTACGCCGGGTATCAGACCCTGCTCAACTCCGTGGGGTTGGGCTTCGAGGATCTGGACCGGATCATCATGGCCGGCAACTTCGGCGCCTTTATCGACCTGGAGCGGGCCATCTGCATCGGCCTGCTGCCGGATGTTGACCGGGACAAGTTCTACTACCTGGGCAACGCCTCCATG
The DNA here is from genome assembly GCA_024278495.1 of Deltaproteobacteria bacterium. Taxonomy (GTDB): domain Bacteria; phylum Desulfobacterota; class Desulfobulbia; order Desulfobulbales; family Desulfobulbaceae; genus UBA10518. The sequence continues at coordinate 5,234 of JAJRTB010000222.1, read as the reverse complement.
CTCGGCTGCCAGATCAGCATCTCCGATGTCAAGCGGTTTCGGGAGCGGGTCCAGGTCCGGCAGTTGATCACCAACATGGAGCTTTCCGAGAACCCGGAGTTCATGACCTACTACATGGCCTCGCTCTTTCTGCCCCATACGGACATGAGCCTTTTTCCCAGCGTTGCCGAAAAACTCCCCGGCGCCTGAGCGGGATTGATCAACGGCTTCAGGTTTTTTTCCGGCCTGGTTTCCGGGGACGCAAAATCCTGCCCGGGGGCTGCTCCATGTTTTCTGTCAATCCCGTCCCAAAGGGCGACCGGTTCTCTGCTGTTTCGTCTCCTGCCATCTGAATCTTCCCTGGTTATGGTTGATAACGGGAGCCGACATGACACCCCCCCCTTTTTTTCTTTGCTGCTGTCCGTTGCAGCTGTCATGTGCGTGCAACATGCTGGTATAGCGCGTTTTTCTTCCTGTTATTTCTTGACATTTTCTGCGCGGGGGGTAAAAAATAGTTTATTGATTGTGAGACAGGAGGTTTTTTGCCGCTTGTCCGGGGAGATCTTTTTTATGGAGGAACCATGTGTACCAGAATGCTGCTTGTTTTTGCTCTGCTTATATTGACGGCAGGCGGTGGCACGGCGTGGGCGGGTGATAATTTCGGCGCCGGTTTTTCCACCTGGCCGGATACCGGCCAGACCACCTGCTATGATGGTGCGGGCACGGTGATCGCCTGTCCGGTCGAGGGTAAGCCCTTTCACGGTCAGGATGCCCAGTACCAGGAAACGGGTCGCGCCCGTTCTTACACTTCATTGAGCTACGGCACCAGCACGGGACCCATCATGGTGCGGGATAATGTCACCGGCCTTACCTGGGAGGTGAAGCAGAACAGGGACGGTTTCGAAGATTACACCAACCCAAATGACGCGGATAATACCTACACCTGGTGCGATATTTTCGTCGGCGATCAGGGAACCTGCGGAACCAACGACACCAAGGATTTTATCGATGCCCTCAACAGCGCAAAGTTCGGCGGTTATTCCGATTGGCGGTTGCCTACCCTGAAAGAGCTGGCCACACTGGTCGACTACAGCCGATTTGATCCTTCCATAGATTATGGTGTCTTTCCGTCCACTGTGTCGGCCGGCTACTGGTCGTCTACTACCATCGAGAGCTCTACCAGCAGCGCGTGGCTCGTGGACTTCTACGGTGGCAACGATGATAACGACGGTACGTTAAGCAGTTATTATGTGCGCGCGGTTCGCGGCGGACAGTGAGTGCCAGAAGCCAGAAAGCAGATGAGAGGAATCAGTACAGGGTTGTGAGAATGCAAGATTGGAGAGAATATCGGATGGCTATGGGAATCAGAGCGGGAGTGATAACTCTTTTCCTATTTTTTTTCTTAGCGGGAACCTCGGCGGCCGCCCTGGTGGACAACGGCGATGGCACGGTTATTGATACGGTAACCTGCCTCCAGTGGCAGCAGGCCACCATGGATACGACCGGTGACGGGACGCCGGACGCCATGGCCTGGCAGGATGCCCTTTCTGCAAGTGAAAACCTGACCCTGGCCGGACACAGCGACTGGCGGCTGCCCGATATCCTTGAGCTGCGTTCCATTGTCGACTACAACAGCCCTGTTTTGTATCCCTCCATAGATACTGACCTCTTTCCAGACACTTTGCGCTCCGATTACTGGTCGTCTACTACCTTCGCGGAATTGCCCTTCTTCGGGTGGCTCGTGAGCTTCAACAACGGCAGCGACCACAGGTACGGTAAGTCGAGCAGTTATTATGTGCGCGCGGTTCGCGGCGGACAGTGTGGGGCATTGGGTTATTCGACCGTATCCGCTACAGCCGGTCCAAACGGCTATCTTGACGGGTCCACACCGTCCCCGCAGACCGTTGCCAATGGTTCCGCAATCATGTTCACCTTTAACGCCGCCGCAGGGTATTACGTGGCAGCGGTGTCCGGCTGCGGAGTCGACTACAGCAACATCGATCATACAGTATCAACGTATTCTGCCTGGACTAGGGTGATCACCGGAGACTGCACGGTCAGAGCGACCTTTGTTGGCAAGTCCAAATTCCCCTGGACCATGTTCCTGCCCGCCATAACCGGACAATAAAAAAAGATCTTGCTTAAATGAAATGTGCAGAGGCACAAAAATTGGGGGCGCTCTTAAGTTCCTGAATCCGTGACGAAAATTTGTGTCATTGGCAGCTGACGTATTGAAAGAGTGAAATATTTGTCACACATTCACCCAGACGGGTTCTCACCCGGATCCGCCCGTCAGAGCGCCCACCCGCGGCACATCTGAAAGCGATCAAACCATGGGGCACAGGTTACTATAGCCCCATGGTCCGATCACTTTCATCTGCACCACGGGTGAACGCTCACGGATTCAGGAAGTTTTTAATATTTGATTTCCGCAACAACAAGGGGTACAGCGATTTCATAACCAGGTTATTGGTAATTGTTACCGAAACAAACGCCCTTTGCTATGTCTGGGCGCTGATCCCCAATCATTTCCATCTTCTCCAGAAGACCGGCAATGTTCCCGTTGCCACCGTCATGCGCCGGTTGCGTACCGGGTATGCAGTATCTTTCAATCAGCGCCATAAGCGTCTTGACACCTTTTCCAGAACCGATACAAATCCATTCTTTGCCAGGAAGATGCCTATCTTTTGGAACTGGTTCGAGATATCCACCTGAATCCCATCCGGGCGCGACTGGTTTCAGATTTGGATAAACTGGCGTCATTCCCATCGAGCTTAAAAACTTAAGGGCGTCCCTATCTCTTGACCTGTGATCTCCGTTGCGGTGTTGATCGGCCCCGGTGTTCGTTAGCCGGGGGCCGTGACAATGGAGATTCCGGATGACTGGCATACAGGGCGCAGGCAGTTGGCAGTATAATAAAATATTTAACTGGTCTTGACGGGGCGAAAGGGGAATGAATTTACAGAAAAGATGTTGCTTTATCATCCGGCAATATTATTGACATATGCCGGAAGATGGTGTATTAAGATAGTTTGCAGGGAATAACATGCGGGTGTAGCTCAGCTGGTAGAGCACAAGCTTCCCAAGCTTGGGGTCGCGGGTTCGAGTCCCGTTGCCCGCTCCAGGGCAGTGGTCGTTGTTCTCTGAGGTCGTTTAAGGTTACCACGAAGCGACCTATCATAACGGTTTTGCCGTTGACTTGAAAGTGGGCTCTGCCCGCTTTTTTTATTGTCTGCTGCACCGGTACCGGGGCTGCGGAAACGAAGGATGAAGTGAGTAACGGAACAGACAGCATCATCGCGGTTATTGAAGAATATGCCGTCGGCGTCCTGGGCGATATGGGGCTTGAGCTCGTTGAAGTGCAGTTTCGCCGCGAGTCGCACGGCTGGGTGCTCCGGCTGTTTATCGACCGGGAAGATGGCGTGACCCTTGACGAATGCGCCGCGGTCAGCCGGGCGATCAGCGCCTGGCTGGACGTGTAGGATTGTATCGAGCAGGCGTATCATCTGGAGGTGTCGTCACCGGGTCTTGAGCGGCCTTTGAGAAAACCGGCTGATTTTGAACGGTTTGCGGGACGTCTGGTCCGGATCAAGATCAGGGAGCCCCGGGACGGGCGCCGGGTCTATGTCGGGATCCTGGAATCGGTTCAGGGCGACGGGGTGACCATTATCGTGGACGGTCGGCCGGTCAGCCTGCCGTATGACGAGATCAGCCGGGCCCGCCTGGCGCTGGAATAATTTTTTATATTATCCCGGATCCGTGAGCGTTCACCCGTGGTACAGATGAAAGTGATCAAACCATGGGGCTATAGTAACCTATGCCCCATGGTTTGATTGCTTTCAGATGGGCCGCGGGTGGGCGCTCTGACGGGCGATGTCGAGTGAGAACTCGTCTGATTGAATGAGAGAACAAATATTTCACTTTTTCAATACGTTAGTTGTCAAAGCCGCGAGTTTTCGTCACGGATTCAGGATTATTTAAGAGCAACCCGACCACGAGCATGACGGGTTTTTCAAGATGGAGCAGTTTGCGGCGTTTGTGCCAAGTGGAGCTGAAACATGAATATTGAAAATCTGAAGCGAATAATTGACCAGATAAGCCGGGACAAGGGTATCGACCGCAAACTGCTGATCGAGGCCATTGAGGAGGCGGTCAAGTCCGCGGCCCGCAAGAAGTATGGAAGCCGCCGCGATATCGAGGTCCAGTTTGACGAGGAAACCGGTGATATCGAGGTCTTTCAGTACCGCACCGTTGTCGAGGAGGTCGAGGACGAGGAAACCGAGATCTCCCTGGAGGAGGCCTGCCGGCTCGACCCCGAAGCTGAGATCGAGGACGATATCGGCGAGAAGATTGTTGATATCGCGGATCTTGGCCGCATCGCCGCCCAGTCAGCCAAGCAGGTCATCATCCACCGCATGCGTGACGCGGAACGGGATGTTATTTACGAAATGTTCAAGGACCGCCAGGGAACCATTGTCAACGGCATAGTTCAGCGTTTTGAGCGCGGCAACATGATTATCAACCTGGGCCGCACCGACGCCATCCTGCCCCGGGACGGACAGATCCCCAAGCGTTCTTTCAAGCAGGGCGACCGGATCAGGGCGTACCTGCTGGAGGTGCGCCAGGACGCCCGTGACTCGCCGCTTATCCTCAGCCGGACCTGCAACGAGTTTCTGATGAAGCTCTTTGAGATGGAGGTGCCGGAGATTGCCGAAGGCATCGTCAAGATCATGGGTGCGTCCCGGGAGCCGGGGTTCCGGGCCAAGATAGCGGTTTCCTCATCCGAGTCGGACGTGGATCCGGTTGGCGCCTGCGTCGGCATGAAGGGCTCGCGGGTCCAGAACGTGGTCCAGGAGCTGCAGGGTGAGCGGATCGATATCGTGCCCTGGAGCCCGGATCCGGCCAAGTATGTGTACAACGCCCTGGCCCCGGCCGAGGTGTCCATGGTCATAGTGGATGAGGAGAACCACCAGTTGCTGGTGGTGGTCCCGGATGATCAGTTGTCTCTGGCCATTGGCCGTCAGGGACAGAATGTCAGGCTGGCCTCCAAGCTGTTGAACTGGCGCATTGACGTGAAGAGCGAGACCCGCTTCGCCAACCTGGATGATCCGGGTTACAAGACCCTGGTCGCGGTTGAGGGGGTTGATGAAAATCTCGCGGACAAACTCTTTGCAGCCGGTATCACCAATGCCGGCCTGCTTGCTGCCGCGGATAATGAGACTGTTCTGGCCGTGGTCAGGATTGATGAAGAGATT
>JAJRTB010000221.1 GCA_024278495.1 Deltaproteobacteria bacterium | reverse complement strand
TGCAAAAAGATCCTGGTCCTGGCCTGCCGGGGCTGCGTCACGGTCTGTTCCGCCGGTGGTGAGCGGGAGGCCGAAATCCTGGCCTCCCTGGTCCGACTCGGCCTCAGGAAAAACGGCGCCGACGCCGTCTATGTCGTGGGCTGCCCGGTTGACACCTGCCACAACGTCAAGGGCAGCCAGCGGGCCGCCAAGCGCGTTGCCTCGGTGAAAAAGGCCATTGGCGAACTCGGCATTGAGGAAGACCGGGTCGAGATGTTTCACCTTGAACGCGGTCTGCACCCCGAGTTTGTCGACGCCGCCAGGGAGATAGATGAGAGAGTGCGCCGGATGGGCCCCAGCCCCTTTTGAATCCGGCTTTGTAACGGGAACACCGAATAACCGCAAAATGCACGAATAAAAAAACCGGGGACGCACATCCCTTGTATCACTGGAGCAGAAGATGATTGTTGCCGAGCGCAAGCCTCTGGGCGAAATAATTGAAATGGTCAAAGATTGCAAAAAGATCCTGGTCCTGGCCTGCCGGGGCTGCGTCACGGTCTGTTCCGCCGGTGGTGAGCGGGAGGCCGAAATCCTGGCCTCCCTGGTCCGACTCGGCCTCAGGAAAAACGGCGCCGGAGCCGAGGTCATTGAAGGATCACTGGTCCGCCAGTGCGACCGGGAGTACATCGACGCCATTGACCAGTGGAAGGGTCAGTATGACGCTATCCTTTCCACCGCCTGCGGGGTCGGGGTCAACTTCATCGCCAACCTGCGTCCCGGGGACAATGTTTTTCCCGCCCTGAACACCACCTTTTTCGGCGGCTCGGCCGAACAGGGGGTCTGGAGCGAACAGTGCGCCGGTTGCGGCGACTGCGTCCTCCATCTGACCGGCGGCCTCTGTCCGGTGGCCCGCTGCGCCAAGAGCCTGATGAACGGTCCCTGCGGCGGCTCGGTTGACGGCAGCTGCGAGATCCACAAGGACGTGGACTGCGTCTGGCAGATGATCTACGATCGCATGGGCCGCCTCAAGCGCCGGGACGAGATGACGGTCGCCGCGCCCATCCGGGACTGGTCCGCTGCCGGCCACGGCGGTCCCCGCAAGCAGACCAGGGACGACCTGACTGTCTAACACCCCATGCAGGCCCGCAGCCCGCATAACGAACTATGAAAGGTTACGCCCTGCTGCGGGTGGAACGGGACTTTCATATAAATCTCTTTCTGCCGGCCCGGGGCAGGCGCCGGCCGGCAACGGGAGGGACCTGCCCATGCCGGAGCAGCAGCTTGTCTTGAGCAGCGACCGGATCCAGACCAGGATCACGGAGCTGGCCGCCCGGATTTCCGCTGATTACCGGGACAAAGATCTGGTTCTCGTCGGCGTCCTGAATGGTGCCTTTATCTTTCTGGCAGACCTCTGCCGCTCCCTCTCCATACCTCACCAGGTAGACTTTATCCGGGTTGCCAGCTACGGCGACAGCGCCACAACATCAGGCACCGTCCGGCTCAGCAAGGATATTGAACTTGACCTGACCGGCAAACACGTTCTCCTGGTCGAAGACATCGTTGATACCGGCACCACCCTGGCCTGGCTTTCCAGGCAGCTCAGCGCCCATCGGGCCGCGTCGGTCAGGGTCTGCGCCCTGATCAACAAGACCGAACGCCGCGAATGCGCCGTTGAAATCGACTACCGGGGCTTTAATCTGGACGGCTTCCTGGTCGGCTACGGCCTGGACTACGCGGAACAGTACCGGCACCTGCCTGATATATACACCCTGCAGCCCTGAACAGCCTCTTCTGAACATAACGGGTAACTCGTCACAGGCACCATAACGAACGGAGAACATGATGGAGAAAAAAAGAATTGCCGTGGTCCTGGCCGGCTGCGGTCACCAGGACGGGGCCGAAATCCACGAAGCCACCCTGACCCTCTGGGCCATCCACAGACACGGCGCCGACTTCCAGTGTTTCGCGCCCGACATCTTCCAGCACCATGTGCTCAACCATATCACAGGCGAGGAGATGGACGGGAAGCGAAATGTCCTGATCGAGTCCGCCCGCATCGCCCGGGGCAATATTCAGGATCTCGCGAAATTTAACGCGACCGACTTTGACGCCCTGATCTTTCCCGGCGGAGTCGGCGCCGCCAAGAACCTCTGCTCCTATGCCTTTGACGGCCCCGACTGCACGGTACAGCCGGATGTGGAGCGGGCAATCAAGACCATGCATGCGGCAGGCAGGCCCATCGGCGCCCTCTGCATTGCCCCGGTCCTCCTGGCCAGGGTACTGGGACCGGTTGAGCTGACCATCGGCAGCGACGAGGCCACCGGCGCCAACCTGCGAAAGATGGGCGCGACGAGCACCCCCACCGGCCACGGCGAAATCACCGTTGACCAGCGGAACAAAGTTGTCTCCACCCCCTGCTACATGCTCGACGCCCGGGTCGACCAGATCGGCGAGGGCGCGGAAAATCTGGTCAGGGCCGTGCTTGAACTGACAGCCTGACCACCCCTGATCACGGGATTTGCAACCATGCCTAGCGGACCAGTTCCCGGACCCCCACCACCCGCACCCGGTCAAGCAGGTCGGAACGGCACCGGGTCAGGGCCGTCAGGGTTGCCTCGTTGGGGTGACCGATCCCGATGGCCCAGCCCCGGGCAAAAGCCTTTTTCACCAGGAGCCGCAGCTGGCGGCAGATATCTTCCCGGGTCTGGACATTATCCAGAAACACCTGCCTGCCGGCCGTCCTGATACCCATGGCCCGGGCACTCTCCACCCCGACGCTTTTTGAACTGGTTATCGAATCCACAAAGAAGAGCCCCCTGCGCGCCAGCAGGGAAAGGAACTGATCCATGGCCTCCCGATCCTCGGTAAAACGGGAGCCCATGTGGTTGTTGCTGCCGATGGCATGGGGAACCCGCAGCAGGTTTTCAGCCACAAGCCGGGCCCGCGCCTCGGGCGGGTCGGCCAGGTACAAGGCGCCCGGCCCGGGATCCCAGGCCGGATCACGGGCCTCCATGGGCATATGCACCAGGATATCGCGGCCCCTGTTCCAGGCCCGCTGCTCAAGATCCGGAGTAAAAGGTCCGTAAGGCAGAAATGCATAGGTCAGGTTGAGATCAAGATCGAGCAGGGCATTGCCGGTCTGCCGGTGATACCCCATGTCATCTATAATAATGGCGATTCTGGGTTTTTCGTCCGTCCCGGTCATCACGCCACATTCATCCGGGAACGGCTCAGCCGGGGCCGGATCGTCACTACCCGGCTCTTCAAAGGGGAAGGGTTCCGGGTTTCCCCCGGCCCTGCCGGTTGAACCAGACGACACCGGCAGAGGTGCATCAACGGGTTCGTGCACGTTAACGGAAGAAGAGAGGACACCGGCCGGTATTGTCGCAAGCACGACAGCCGCGAGCAGAAACCCGGCCCACACCTTTGCCGGGCATCGCATCAGGTCCCGCTTATTTCTTTCGTTCCAGGACATACGCGGCCAGGGCCTTCAGCATCGCCAGGCTCTCGCGATCACCGGTTGCCGCGAAAGGATCCAGGGCGGAGACAGCCTCGGCAACCATGCGGCGGGCCGTCTCGCGGGCGGAAACAAACCCGGCGTGTTCTTCAATAAAACGGACAACAGCGGCCAGAGCTTCCCGGTCTCGCCGCTCACCGGACAATAACGCCCTCATCCTTTGCCGATCCGCGGCATTACTGTCGGCCAGGGCCCGGATAAGCGGCAGGGTCAGCTTGCCCTCGACAAAATCGTTGCCCACCTGTTTACCGGTCGCGGCCGAATTTCCCTGGTAATCAAGCAGATCGTCCACCACCTGGAAGGCCGCGCCCAGGCAAGAGCCGTAACGGGCCAGGGAGCTACGGGTATCGTCCGGACTGCCGGCGAAAATCGCGCCTATCTCACAGGTTGAGGAAATCAGCAGGCCGGTTTTGCGGTGGATAACGCTGAAATACTCATCCTCGGTCACCTCCGGGTCCGCGACATGACGGAGCTGAAGGAACTCGCCGTCCACCATACCGGTGGTGGAGCGACAGAACACCTCCAGTCCGGCCGCGCCGGCAAGGCGACCGACAAGGTGCATGGAACGGGCATGCAGCCAGTCCCCGGCCAGGATGGCTGCGGCCATGCCGAACCTGCGGCCCACGGATTCCCGACCGCGACGGGTGGCCGCGTTATCGATAACGTCGTCATGGATCAGGGTGGCGGCATGCAGGTATTCAAAGGCAGCGGCCAGCAGGTACATCTCCCGGCCCCTTGCCCCGCACAGCCGGGCGGCCAGGATACAAAGCAGAGGTCTGATCCGCTTGCCGCCGTTGAACAGCCCATACTCCAGGACCTCGGCCAGCAATGGATCGTTGCCTCGCAGAGCCTCGGCAAGGTCCACCCGCATAACCTGCTCAACCGCCGCGGCTTCCCGGCCGACAAACTGTCTCAGCTCCATGCTGTCAGGCTTGGTCATGACATTCCATTTTCATCAAAAAACAACGAACCCGCTCCAGGTCCCGGCATACCGGACTCGGCGGCAGGCTCTTGAAAAAGCGGCGGCCATAGCCCCTGGTAAACAGTCGCACGTCCAGCACGGCCATCACGCCCCGGTCCGTGCTGCTTCGCATCAACCGCCCCACGCCCTGGCGCAGGGCAAGAACGGCCCGGGGGACCTGAAAGTCGAAAAAGGGATTCCCGCCGGCGGCCCTGATCATCTCCATCCGTGCCATCATAACAGGGTCACTGGGGACTTCAAACGGTAATTTGTCAATTATGACAAGGCTCAGCGACGCGCCGGGAATATCCACTCCCTCCCAGAAACTGGACGTGCCAAAAAGAACAGACTCCTCTTCTGCACCAAAACGGGTCAGCAGATCATGGCGCGGGCCGCTGCCCTGCAGAAACAGAGGGAAATCGAGGCTGTCGGAAAGAACCTGGTACGCCTGTTCCATGGCCTTAATCGAGGTAAACAGAACCAGGGCCCGGCCCCCGGCCGCCTCGACCAGCTCCCGTATCCGGTCATGCAGGGCCGAAGCATAGCCAGGATCCTGCGGCGCCGGAAAATCGCCGTCCGGCACGTAGAGCAGGGTCCGGCTCTCGTAGTCAAAGGGGGACGGGAATGACAGGGTCGGCGTTTCCTCGCTCAGACCAAGCCGGCGGCAGAAATACCTGAAATCACCACCGGCTGCCAGGGTGGCCGAGGTAAAAACGGCATGCGGCACCGAAGCAAAGAGGGTCTCGCGCAGATCATCGGCCACATCCACGGGCGTGGCCGACAGGATCAGGTTTTTCTCCCGCCGCTCATACCAGTGTACCGCCCGGATCTCCTCAGGCGCCATGTCCGTAAAACGCTCAAGGGTAATGGAAGCAAGCCGTCCGGCCAAATCCCGGGCCCGCACCGCGAAGTGACCCCAGGGCGCCTCCCGGCCGGCCAGCTCATCCAGCAGGTCGGCCAGGCGGCCAAAAGCGTTGACCAGGCTGTCAGCCGAGCTGTTTATTTCCGGCTGCTGCTCCAGTACGGGGGCCAGGGGAAAACGCCCCTGCCGGGCCGGGAAACAGGCAACAAGATCTTCCAGGCCGGCACCCAGGCTCCGGGCGATCCGCAGGAGTTCCTTTTGTTTTGTGCCGGCAGGCTCTGCCTGGACGTTGCGCTCAACATCACCTGCCAGGTCAAGCACCTGAAGCCTGCTGAAAGAGTAGCCGAAAAACAGAGTGGCCACGTTTTCCACATGATGGGCCTCGTCAAAAATAACCGACTCGTACCGGGGCAGAACCTCGCCATATCCGGAACGACGTACGGCCAGGTCAGAGAAAAGGAGATGGTGGTTTACCACCAGGATATTGCATTTTGCGGCCCGTCGCCGCAACCGGTTCAGGAAACAGACCGCGCTGTCGGGACAGTCTCTCCCCAGACAGGAATGCGTCTGACAGCAGACCTGCTGCCAGAGGGGCGCGCCGCCCCGCAACCACCCGAGCTCGGCCCGGTCGCCAAATTCGGTTTCCTCGATCCAGGTCTCGATCCGGCCGACGGCTTCGTCGTCGAACAGCCCGCCCCGGCGGGCGGCCCGGTACTGGTGCCAGCGATACACACAGAGATAGTTCTGTCGCCCCTTGACGCTCATGGCCCGCAGGGCAGGCTCTATGTACTGTTGAATGAAGGGAATCTCCCGCTTGAGAATCTGATCCTGCAGGTTGCGGGTGTTGGTGGAAATCACCACCCGGCGACCGCTCAGGACCGCCGGCACGAGATAGGCCAGGGTCTTGCCGAGTCCGATCTCAGCCTCAATCACCAGGCAGCCCGGTTCGTCCGGACTCTTCAGCAGCCCGGCCACGGCCGCCGCCATCCGCTCCTGGCCCGGCCGCGGTTCAAATCCGGCCAGATGGTGCGCCAGGACTCCGTCAGGGCCAAAGACCCCCTCTATCGTACCGGGCAATCCCGACGCCCCGTGTGTTATTTCCGGCAAAAGAAGCCCCCTGTCCGGCTGCCCCGAATACCCTTCAAAACAGACATCTGTGACAATACCTCTTATACGTATGCTCTCCGGACGGTTCCTGTCTGTACCATGTCAACGCCCGGGAAACAATCCAGGAATCTCATGCCCGCACCGATCCGCTCTTGCCGGAAGAGCCGGGTTGATCCGATTCTTGACACAACAGAACCGGGCAGGTACATTAAAAAATTACAGTTTGCCCATCCTGTTCCATCGGAAACACGGAAGATTGAATCAATAGCGGAAACAACCGTCACCCGGGGGTTCACAAAGTGTCCGGCCCTGAACAACATATGGATCTCCCGAACCCCTCCTCATCCTTCTCCACCCTGGTCCCGCACCAGGACCTCCTTCTCGGCGACGAAGTCATCCTCATTGTTGATGATTACAGTGAAATCGTCAACCTTTTGCAGGAATTTCTTCAGGACCAGGAACTGCCGACAGTGACCGCCGGTTCCGTCCATGAGCTCCACCAGGCTCTCCAGAAGCATAATGTCGCCCTGACCGTCCTGGACATTGGCCTTCCGGACGGTTCCGGCACAGATATTCTGCCCGGTCTGAAACAGGATTTTCCGGACATGGCGATTATCATGCTGACTGCGGTCACCGACCTGCACACCGCCCTGGAATGTATCCGCAAGGGCGCGGACGACTACATGACCAAACCGATCCAGTTTTCCGATTTCCTTGCCACGGTCTGCAAGGTCCTGGAAAAAAGACGCCTCACCATCAACAACAGGCTGTACCAGCGCCGGATTGAACAGGCCAACTTCCGGATCAACCTGCTCCATCAGCTGACCATGAAGATGAACTCCGCCTACCTGTCCATGGTCGAGCTTGACGAAATCCTTCAGGCCATTCTCATCGGCATTACCGCGGAAGAGGGGCTCGGCTTCAACCGCGCCTTCCTGGCCCTGTTTGACGAAGCCGGCCGGACCCTGGAGGGGAGGATGGCCATCGGCCCGGACAGCAGGGTCGAGGCCGGCCGCATCTGGCAGGACATGCGGAACCAGAATCTCCGTTTTACCACCCTGATTGACCGCATCAAGGAAAACCCGCCGAAATCGGA
>JAJRTB010000220.1 GCA_024278495.1 Deltaproteobacteria bacterium | reverse complement strand
TACCGCAGTGAGCCGGTCAACATGGACAGCGCCAACTGGTTTGTCAACGCGGCGGCTGTAGTGCGGACCAGCCTGGAACCGGCGGAACTGCTGGCGGTTCTCCTGCGGGTTGAACACCGGTTCGGCCGCAGCCGGGACCGGTCAGCCGCGGGCTACCAGGACCGGACCCTGGACCTGGACCTGCTGCTGTTTGGTGATTGTATTCTCTCTGAACCCGGCCTGGAGATTCCCCACCCCCTGATGCACGAGCGGAATTTCGTGCTCCAGCCGCTCTGCGAGGTTGCTCCGGAGATCACCCATCCCCGTCTCAACAGAACCGTGCGGGACCTGCTTGCCGGGCTGGCCGGGGAGCGCGGCCCGGCCGCCGTGGAGAAGTTTTCCTGGCCCGCCGGGAGCGGATTGAATTAGACTTTTGCGCCAGCCGGGATATAATACGCTCATGCAGCGGAAAAAGTATCAACGCCCAGTCCGGGAGACCCGACCATGATGGTTGTGCGCCTTGTTGTTCTTGCCCTGTTGTTTTATATTGCCTGGAGGCTGCTCAACTCCCTGTCAGGGCGCAAGGACACGGAACGTCCCGGAGCCCCGGACCCGGAGGACGCTCCGGTCAGGGATACCCTGGTGGAAGACCCGGTCTGCCGCAAGCTGGTGCCCAGGCATCAGGCCGTCCGGCTGCGCCAGGACGGCAAGACGTATTATTTCTGCAGCGACGAGTGCTGCGACACCTTTATTGAAGCACCGAGAGGAGATCAATGAAATTTTTTATCGACACCGCCAATATTGACGAAATCAAAAAGGGGCTGGAACTGGGCATGGTGGACGGAGTTACCACAAACCCGTCCCTGGTCTCCAGGGAGCAGCGTCCCTTTGAGGATATACTGCGCGACATCTGCGCCCTGGTTGACGGCCCGGTCAGCGCCGAGGTGATCAGCCTGGAGGCGGACGGCATGGTCAGGGAAGCGCGTGAACTGGCCAAGGTGGCTGATAACATCGTTATCAAGGTCCCGATGATCGAGGAGGGGCTGAAGGCGGTCAGGCGGTTGACGGCCGAGAACATCAGGACCAACGTCACCCTGGTTTTTTCAGCCACCCAGGCCCTGCTGGCCGCCAAGGCGGGCGCGACCTATGTCAGCCCCTTTGTCGGACGTCTCGACGATATCTCCCAGGTCGGCATGGAGCTGATCAGCGATATCCAGACCATCAACCGTAATTACGGCTACGACACCGAGATCATCGTGGCCTCGGTCCGCAACCCGGTCCATGTCCTGGAATCGGCCCTGATCGGGGCGGATATCGCCACCATTCCCTACAAGGTGATTGCCCAGCTGGCCAGGCACCCCCTGACCGACATCGGCATGGAGAAGTTCCTGGCCGACTGGGAAAAACGGCAGAAATGACATGGAACCCCTCTGCCACGCCTGAAGCGAGTTTTTCCTCCGCCACGGAAACACAAAAGCATTGACCATGCACAGAGCGCTGCTCATCATACCGTGTCTCCTGACCATGGCCCTTGCCGGATCCGCAACGGCCGCTATTTACATGTACGTGGACGAAAACGGCGTGCGTCATTTCACCAACGCGCCGGTCAACGGCAACTACAGGCAGGTGCGGCTGGAAGAGCTCAACACGCCCCGGCCGCGCTCGTCAGGGGGCACGGCAACCGCCCGGGACCGGGAAATCACCGCCTCACGCTCCCTGCCGACCCGCTACGACCGGCATATTGAACGGGCCGCCAGGGCGAACAGGGTTGATCCGCTCCTGATCAAGGCCATTATCAAGGCGGAATCCGATTTTGACCGCTACGCGGTTTCCCGCAGCGGAGCGCGCGGGTTGATGCAGTTGATGCCGGAGACGGCCCGGGAACTGCGGGTGACCAATTCCTTTGATCCGGCCCAGAACATTGCCGGCGGCGCCCGTTATTTCAGAAAACTGCTGGATGCCTATGACGGCAACCTGGACTTAAGCCTTGCCGCCTACAATGCCGGGCCGGGTCGGGTCGCCAGGAACGGGTCCGTGCCCAGGATACGGGAAACCAGGCAGTATGTCCGCCGTGTCCTGCGCAATTACAGCGCCTTCAAAAAGGCGGCCGGCAACCGGCCGGCACAGGAAAAATCCCGGGCTCTGGCCGCTGCGCGCTGACTGTCGTGAATCAGGTCCTTAACCTTCCCAACGCAGTGACGGCGCTGCGTTTTTTTCTGGCCGCGGTGCTGGCGGGCCTGCTCATGCTTGAGCAGACCGTCTGGGTCGCTTTTTCGGCCTGGCTGATCTTTGCCCTGGCCGCGGTCAGTGACTGGGTGGACGGCTATATAGCCCGCCGCTGCAGGATTGTCACGGTCCTGGGCCAGCTCATGGATCCCCTGGCCGACAAGGTGCTGGTGGCCGCCGCCCTGATCATGCTGATCCCCCTGGACCGGTTGCCGGCCTGGCTGGCCCTGCTCATCCTCTGCCGGGAGCTGATAATTACCGGTTTGCGCGGTATTGCCTCGTCGGCCGGGATCGTGGTGCCGGCCAGCGGCATGGGCAAGTTCAAATCCATTATCCAGTATATCGGGGTCGGCACCCTGATCTTTCCGCCTGATCTGCTGCCGATTCCTCACCTGCACCGCATCGGCCTGGCTATCGTCTATATCGCCCTGGTTCTGACCGTTACTTCGGGCATTGACTACTTCCGCAAGCTCAAAAAGCTCTTTTTCGCCCCGACCGCTTCCTCCTGACTGCGGCCAAACCGTGCGCCCGCGTTTTTGGATCGTTCATGCCGACCGGGTTTCCAGGTAACTCGTCACAGGGTTTGTAGCTCTGCGATTTTACCTACCCATAATTTGTAAGTGGTCAGGGGTGCCGCAGATTCGTGCAGGCGCGACTGAGCGCCATAGCCGACTATGCGGGCAGTCGCGACCGTGCGAAGATGCGGTGCCCCTGACCGCTTACGTTTCCAGGTAACGAAAGGCCAGGGACAGACTCAGGCAGAGCGCCAGGTACATCAGGGTGACGGTCAGCCAGACTTCGATGGTCACCTGGGTTGAGGCCATGATCTGCAGCCCCTGGAAGGTCAGCTCCTGGATGGAGATGACCGAGACTATGGCCGAGTACTTGATGGTATTGATGAACTCGTTGCCGAGCGGCGGCAGCGCCCGCCGGGCCGCCTGGGGCAGGATAACGCAGGTCATCTGCTGGCGCCGGGTCAGGCCGAGGGCCGCGGCCGCCTCCCACTGCCCCTGTTCAACCGATTCAATGCCTGCCCGGATGATTTCCGTGATATAGGCGCCCTGGAACAGGGCAATGGTCAGAACACCCGAGAGAAAGGGGACAAAGAGGCCGGGCCCGGCAAAAAAGAACGCGATCAGGCGCTGTATCGGCTCGGGCCTGGCCCGGATACACTCTTCCACCCCCAGCGCGGGCAGAATCTGGGCGCTGACAAAGAAGTAGAAAAGAAAGACCAGCACCAGGGGCGGGGTGTTGCGGATAAGCTCCACGTACAGCCCCGAGACCAGGCGGGCCAGCAGCCGTCTGCTGGTGCGCATCAGGCCAAAGACAAGACCCAGGAGCGAGGCCGCCAGGGTAGCCCAGATACTCAGGCGGATGGTCGTGTACAGTCCTTCCAGGAGCAGGTTGGAGACCCAGCGGCCCTTTTCCGGGTCAAACCGGACCAGGTAGGTGGGGATAATGCTCCACTGCCACCGGTAGTCCATGGCCACGGTCAACCGGTAGCCGATTAAGGCCCCCAGGGCGACAAGAAACGCGATCAGGAGGATGTCCAGGCGGGTGACCTGTTTTTTTTTCCAATACATGCGGTTGCGCCCCTGACCACTTACCTTACTCCACCTGGTCCGCCCAGTCGCGGGTTTCAAACCAGTAATGGCGCCGCTCTGCCAGCCACCCCTCGTTCCGGACCCCGGTGATCCAGCTGTTGAAAAAGGCCAGGGTATCGACATCGCCCTTGCGCATGGCAAAACCGATTGGTTCTTTGGTAAAGGTTCCCTGGATCGGCAGAAACAGGGTGTCGGGGTATTTGAGCGCCTCAAAGGCGGGCCGGGGGGCCGAGGCGACCACGGCATGGACGTTGTTGTTGCGCAGTTCCTGGTAGGCCTGGGCCTCGTCATCAAAGAGTCGCAGTTTTGCCCTGGGCATGTATTTTTTGACCGCCGTCACCGCGCTGGTGCCCAGCTTGCAGGCGATTTCAATCCCGGGCGAGTTGAAGTCGGCCAGCTCGTCAAACCCGGCCGCCTTCTTCTTTGAGGCGACGATGGCCATGCCCGAGTAGTCGTAGGGGATGGAGAAATTGACCTT
>JAJRTB010000219.1 GCA_024278495.1 Deltaproteobacteria bacterium | reverse complement strand
CTTTTCAGTTGCCTCAACCATGGCGACAAAAAGGTTTTTATTGGTGCCCTGGACGCAGTTAAACCTGGGGTCGTCCAGCACCCGGCCGTCCAGGTCGGGGACGGTGGGGTGCATGATCATTCTGGGAAAGGGGCGGCCGGTATCGTTTATCCAGAAATAGCCGACGCCGGAATCGTACCTGAGGCGTCTGATTTTGTCCATGGCGGTTTGCTTGGCCCGGGCAAGCGTTATCTCCCCTCTTTGTGCTGCCCCTGCTGATTCCTCAATGAGGCTGATGGCGATATCAACGTAGTTTTTCAGGTGCCGGCGTGTTGAGTCAAGTTCGGAGCGGTGGAGTTCTTTGGCTTCCCGGGCCAGATAGTCCTGCAGAGAAAAGGTGAGGACAAAACCGATAAGCAGAACTGTCGTCAACATTATGCCGAAACTGTTGAGGATAAATTTCCAGCGGATGGAAAGCTGTCGCATACGTTGACCTGTTATTCCCGGCGAAGTCATCTTATTTTGAAGCAAAAGTCTACGCCATTGTATAGTCCTACCCTGTAGGTGTCAAATTTTTCTGGTATTTACCTGGATCCGTGAGCGTTCACCTGCGGTGGAGGGGGCGTCCCGCCCGCAGCATTGGGTGAACCGTTTTGTCAGTGATCTGATCCTGCGTGCTGGCCTGGCCACTTGCAAATTATGGGCAGGTAAAATCGCAGAGTTTCAAACCCTGTGACGAGTTAGGTTGCGGGCCCCCTGGTTACCACTGTTCGTAGTGCACCTTGTCCGGATCAAACCGGGTGCGGCTTTCAGGTCTTTCCCGGGGCCAGCCCAGGGCGATGCCGCACATGGGAATGATGTTTGGCGGCAGGTCAAAGAGATCGCGGATATCACTCATCCGCCCGGTCCGGGGATGGATGCCCAGCCAGCAACTGCCAAGTCCCAGGACGTTTGCGGCCAGCAGGATGTTTTCAACCGCGGCGCTCAGGTCCTGCAGCATGTAGGATTCCTGCCGGTCATGTGCCCGGTCGATGTCGCCGCAGACCACAAAGGCGGCAGTGGCCTGGCGCAGCATCCGGCCGTGGGGCAGGACATCGGCCAGGGCGTTGATTCCGGTTCGCTCACGAAGAACGATAAAATGCCACGGGTCCCCGGCAACCGCTGATGGCGCGGCCATAGCCGCTTCCAGCAGGTCCCGGATCATCTCTTCCGGAACATCCTTGTCTGTGAATTTCCGGATACTGCGTCGACTGAAGATAAAATTGAGTTTCGGGTTCATGATTTCCTCGTTTTGCGGTATACATTCAGGTGTATTCTATACCACAACCTGTTCCTGGCGCAATTTTTTTGGACGGATAGGCATTGCAAGGAGAAATGAAATGGCTGATCTTGACCTGACCCCTGAAGAGATACGGGTCCTGGGTTGTCTGCTGGAAAAGGAGATGGCCACCCCTGAATATTACCCCCTGTCGCTTAAGGCCTTGCTCAACGCCTGTAACCAGAAGTCAAACCGGGAGCCGGTCGTGAGCTATGACGAGGATACGGTCCACCATGTTCTCGATGAACTCAAGGCCAATCACCTTGTCTACCAGAGCGACGCGGCCCGGGTTCCCAGGTACGGACATCTGCTTGGCAAGACCTTTAATCTCGTGACCCGCGAACTGGCCGTACTCTGTCTTCTTCTGCTCCGTGGGCCCCAGACCATGGGGCAGCTTCGATCCCGGTCAGTGAGAATGTACTCTTTCAGCGATCTCGACGAGGTGGCGGAGACCATGCAGAGCCTTGAGGAAATGGACCTGGCCAGGCAAATGGCGAGACAACCCGGTCAAAAAGAGCGCAGGTTTTGTCACCTGCTTGCAGAGCCTCCTGCTGTTGAGGATCTACTCCGGCGGGGCGCCCCATCGGATGATACCGGGGCGGACACGATGATCTCACGCAGCGCAAGGATTGCGGCCCTGGAAGAGGAACTGCAGACGATCCGCCGGGAACTGGCCGAGCTGCGGCAGGCCTTCTTCGATTTCAGGCAGCAGTTCGAGTGAACCTTCATCTCACGCCGGCCGGAGCGCTCATGCGGTTGTCCGGGAAAGGCGGATTCCGGCTGTTCATGGAGACATCTGTCAACAGGGCCTTCAGAGGCCTGCCTGTCGGACCGGTGGACGGGCGGACATGAATCGGCAGATCCTCGCCATTTTGCTCCTCTCGGTCATGACGGCCCTGTTCGGCGTCGGTATTATCATACCGGTCATGCCGGTTTTTGCCGTCAGCCTGGGGGCAAGCGGCTTTACCCTGGGGCTGATTATCGCCGCCTTTTCAATCAGCCGCGGCATCCTGCAACCCATTGTCGGAGGAGTGTCGGACCGCTGGGGCCGAAAATGGTTCCTGGTGACGGGTCTCCTGGTCTACGCCCTTGTGGGGATGCTGTTGCCCGAAGCCGGGACAGTTTCCGGCCTGATTCTGATCCGGGCCTTTCACGGGGTGGGATCGGCCATGATCGTGCCGGTGGCCATGGCCTATGTCGGTGACATGGCGCCCCTGGGGCAGGAAGGTCGCTACATGGGCATGCTCAATATCGCCATTTTTCTCGGGATCGGCGGTGGTCCGCTTTTCGGCGGTTTCTTTACGGATCTCTGGGGCATGGCATCCGCCTTTCACGCCATGGCGCTTTTAAGCTGCACGGCCATGCTGCTGGTGTTCGTCAAGATGCCGGTGATGGAAAGCGGGACGCGCCGGCAGCCGCCCCACGGCGTTTTCAACGCCCTGGTCAGAATGGTCTCCAGCAGAAGGAGCGGCGGTATTCTGCTGGCCAGGATGGCCACCATGATTATCATGGTGCCGACCATGGCCTTTCTGCCTCTGCTCATGAACCAGTGGTTCGCGGCCACTGCTTTGCAGATAGGCATGGTGATCGCCTGCCGGACCCTGGTCAACGCTCTCCTGCAGACCCCGTGCGGCAGGATGGCGGATCGGTACGACAAGGTTCTGCTCCTGCGCTCCGGGTGCCTGCTGGTCAGCGGGGTTATCTGCCTGGTGCCCCTGGCCGGGAGTTTTACAGGGCTCCTTATCCTCTTTGTGCTGCTCGGCACGGGCGAGGCGGTCATCTGGCCGGTTCTCGGAGCCCTGGCCACCCAGGACGGCAGGTATTACGGCCAGGGAACCATGATGGGTGTCTTCAGCCTGGCCATGAGCAGCGGTATATTTCTCGGCGCCCTGGGCGCGGGGCTCAGTATGGATTATCTGGGACTGACCTGGTCATTTATCAATGTCGGCGTCGTGGTTCTGATCCTGACCATGACCGCCGCCCACCTTATCCGCACCGGCCACAGGGTAGACAATACCCGTGAATCCGTGACAAATGAAGGCTGAAGAGAAGGGGCTCTGTCCGGGAGTGGAAGGGGCCTCACCGGAAAGGAGGGGTTCTTCCCGGGCAGGTGCTATTTGGAGACTTCTGTCAGGGCCGCAACCGGATCGGCGTTTTTTGCCAGGTCCGCGACCCGGCGCATTATCCTGATCTGCCTGTCATTATACTGCAGGGCATCGGCGGACAGGTATCCCCCGGTGCCGGCCGAGCGAATAATAACAATAATTTCCTCAACTCCGTCGCCGGTAATGTCGCGGGTGATGACCTTCTCAACGCCGCCGTCCCGGGAAGCGACCAGGCCGCAGATAAAAAAATCTGTGGGAGAGTCGCTGTTGGCCTCGTAAAGCCGGACGCTGTAGCTGCCAAGGCTTCTCGCCTCAAATGCTCCCTCCGTTACAACGACTGTTTCACCGGTGGACAGCTTGAGCTGTTTGACAAACCGTTCCTCCTGTTGAGCCATGGTTCCGGAAAAGGTCAGGGTAAGGAAAAAGAAGCTGAAAAGAAAGAGTTTCGGGATAGATTTCATGCCATTCTCTCGTATGTCGGATTCGTAAAAAAACAAATCAGACGGATCTGACTTGCGGCCTGGTTCGGTATCGTAGTGCTCGGCTGGGGGATACGTTCACGTTGGATAATGGGTCAGCAGCTGCAGACGTTGACCTGTTTGCCCCGCAGCTTTGATATCCAGCTGTTGATAATGTAGGCGGCACAGCCGCAGCCGTCGTCCGGATTGACAAAGATGGCCTCGGCCGGACAGTTGCGGGCGCAGGCGCCGCATTCCATGCAGGCGTCGTAATCAATGATTGCGGCCTTTTGGCCTCCAGGGTAAAGATTCGGTGCGGGCAGACCGTGACGCAGTTGCCGCAGCCGATGCAGGCCTCCCTGTCCAGCCTGAGGATGGCGGTGTTGTCGATATATCTGAAGCTTTTCATATTCCCTGGTTTCCTCTCCGCAAGTTTTGTTTAACCGGTAAAGGGGGCTGCCAGCCAGAGAATGAGGGCGACGGCCGAGACGATGCACTGAAAGGCCAGGCCCCGCTGCATCTCGTATTTGACTCCGGACAGCGAGGTAAAGGGGGTGGCGCCGGTGAAGTTCATGGCCATGTAGGATGCGGCCGCCGTGATCCAGAGCAGCAGGGCCGCCCGGTCGGGGAGGGATGTCTCTCCGGCGGCGGTCAGGGTATAGAGCAGACCGGCAAATCCTCCGGCCAGGGCTCCCTTGAACCAGAACTGGCGGCCCGGAATCCAGGGCAGGAGGACGGGGGTCAGCAGGGCGCCTGCGAGGACGGCCAGGGTCGTGGCCCCGGCGGCCAGCATCCCCCTGGACAGGGCTGTCTGCCACGAGAAGAGATCCGGGCCGATTCCCGAGAGGGCGAACATCCCGATGACCACGAGCAGAAAAAGTTTCCAGACCAGGGCGATCTCCACCGGGACCAGGACCAGTCGCTCCCGGAAGGTAAAGGTAACGGCCCGCATACCGTCCCCGATCCGCCGGTCGTTGTGCAGGAAACGGGGAATGTCCCGGGCCTGTACAGGGCCGTAGATTCCCCTGAAACCGCAGGCCTTTTTCAGTTTGTGGGCAGCTATGCCGGGCGCGGCAAGCTGGGGCAGGATCAGCTCCCGGTGCGAGACGATCTCGGCCAGTCGCGCTCTCTTGACCTGCAGGGCCACTTCATCGTGGGAAAACGTTTTTTTACCGGCAGAACACCAGACATTGATGCCCCGGGTGTCGGCCACCAGGATCCAGGCGTCGATCCCGTTGAGTTCCTTGCGCAGGGCATCGAAACTGAGTTTGTAGTTGGCGGTCACCAGGACCGGTGATTCGGGCGCGGGATTGCCCACGCAGTAGAGACCGGGATGTATCTTGTACCGGTTTCGGGCAATACCGATGCGGGCCCTGACGGTACCCAGGCGGTCACGCAGGCTTAAGGTCGTGCGGACCCGGGGCACCGCTCCCGCCGGTGTTTCGACAAAGGAATCGACAAAGGGATTGACCGTGTAACCGGGCAGATCATGGACCCCTGACCTGGGATCGGGCCTGGGGCCTCAGCAGGGCGCGTCATCAGCGCTGTCGGCCGGGATGACGGGAAGAGGCGAGCCGAACTGGCCGGCCGGTTGGAGCGGTATCGGCTCCGGCTGTTCATGGATTATTTTCATCTTTTCCCTCGCAGTGCAACAGGTCGGACATGGCGACGCAGAGACGGGCCAGTGTCTTCCGGTTGACGCAGTAACAGGTGCTGGGCCCCTCGACCTCGCCCTGGACCAGGCCGGCTTCCTTGAGTATCTTCAGGTGCTGACTGACCGTGGACTGGGCCAGGGGCATGACCTCGACGATCCGGCCGCAGATACAGCGGTCCTCCCTGAGCAGGTGGTACAGGATTTGTATACGGGCCGGATGTCCCAGGGCCTTGCACAGACCTGCCAGCTCTCCGGGCGTTGTCTTTTCGGGACCGGCCGCCGTGGTGGTCGCGGGTTCAATATACATGGTTCCTCTTTATCGTTACTCTACGATAGGCGATGGGCGAGGCGTTGTCAAGTTCTCTTCAGGACCGGTACATGACAGTTCTTGTTTGGTCGTTCAGGCCTCGGCGTCATCCTCCGCCGTGACATGTTGTTCGGCCTGTCCGGCAGTCCGCTCCGGAGCGGGCCCGCCCTTGGCCGTCGTCTTCCGACAGGCGGCACAGACGGAACCGCCTGTTTTACGGCACATGCCGCTCAACCCGTGCCGCGTTCCCCGGAGCTTACGGCGGCACAAGGAGAAGAACCAGACGAACAGGAGCATGACTCCCAGGGTAATAAGCAGAGTAAGGATGAAAAGCCGCATTTTGTCTCCTGGGTCTGGGTGGGACCTGTGGACGCGGGCGGATCTGTTCCGGCGCAGGGATTCCCCGGAACAGGGCGTCAGCCGCCGAAATCGTCAAAGTGGATGTTTTCAGGCTCTACCCCGAGGGTATCAAGCATGTCCAGCACCGCCCTGGTCATCATGGGCGGACCGCACATGTAGTAGTTGATGTCTTCCGGAGCCGGATGATCCCGCAGATAGTTGTCAAAGAGAACCTGGTGGATGAAGCCGGTCAGTCCCTGCCAGTCGTCCTCGGGTTGGGGTTCGGACAGGGCAACATGAAATGAAAAATTTTCATGGTTCCGGGCCAGTTCCTCAAACTCCCCGGCGTAAAAAATTTCCCGGAGGCTGCGGGCGCCGTACCAGAAGGATACCTTTCGTTTTGTCCTGCGGCCCTTGAAGAGCTCGAAGATGTGACTGCGCAGGGGCGCCATGCCGGCTCCGCCGCCGATGTAGAGCATTTCCGAATTGCTGTCTTCGATGAAAAAATCACCAAACGGTCCGGAAATGGTCACTGTGTCGCCAGGCTTGAGATTGAAGATGTAGGAAGAGACCTTGCCGGGCGGAATGCCTGCCGGTCCCCGGGGCGGCGGACTGGCAATCCTGACGTTGAGCTTGATGATGCCCTTCTCGCCCGGGTAGTTGGCCATGGAGTAGGCCCTGGTAACTGGGGTGTGGACGTGGGATGTGTACTGGAACATCTTGAATTTTTTCCAGTCGGCCAGGAACCGCTCATCTATATCAAAACTGGCGTAGGAAAGCGCGTGGGGCGGCACCTCGATCTGGATAAATCCGCCCGGCCTGAAATTGAGCTCTTCGCCGGGCGGCAGTTCCAGCACGAGTTCCTTGATAAAGGTGGCCACGTTGTTGTTGGAGCGGACCCGGCATTGCCATTTCCGGGTTTCGAGCATCTCCGGCGGGATCCGGATTTTGAGGTCGTGCCTGACCGGGACCTGGCAGGCCAACCGTACCCCGGCCCGGGCCTCAAAGATATTGATCAGCGATCGTTCGGTGGGCAGGATGGCTCCGCCGCCTTCCTCAACCACGACCCTGCATTGGCCGCAGGTGCCCCCGCCGCCGCAGGCCGAGGAGAGGTAGATTTCCTGTTCAGCCAGGGAGGTGAGCAGTTTGCCGCCGGGTGAGACGGTCAGTTCCCTGTCCCCGTTGATGAGGATGGAGATGCTACCGCCGGGCACCAGGGATTTCCGGGCCAGCACGATCAGGCTGACCAGGATCAGCTGGAGGATGAGATAGCAGAGAATGCCGAAAATGATTTCATTCATATCTGTTTATCGAGTGTCCGGACCGGTGGTCATCATTCTGTTTTCGGTGCGCGGCAGTCCGTCTGTTCCCGACGGTTACAGCCCGGCCAGCCCCATGAAGGCCAGGGCTATCAGACCGGCGCTTATAAACGTCAAGCCCAGGCCCCGCAGGCCCGCGGGGGGATCGGCGTATTCAAGTTTCTCACGGATTCCGGCCAGCAGAACAACGGCCAGGAAAAAACCGGCTCCGGCTCCGAAACCGTAGGCGACGCTTTCCGCAAAGGTATAATCGCGCTCCACCATGAACAGGGTGGCGCCAAAAATGGCGCAGTTCACCGTGAGCAGGGGCAGAAAGATGCCCAGGGTATTGTACAGGGCAGGCGAAAACCGGTCCAGGAACATCTCCAGGACCTGCACCACGGCGGCAATGACGCCGATATAGGTCAGCAGGCCGAGAAAGGTCAGGTCCAGCTCGTGTTGACCGGCCCAGGCCAGGGCTCCGGGCTTGAGCAGGATGTTGAGGATCAGGTTGTTGATGGGCACGGTAATGATCATGAGGACAAGAACGGCCAGGCCGAGACCGATGGCGGTTTTGACCTTTCTGGAAATGGCCAGGAAGGTACACATGCCCAGAAAGAAGCTCAGGGGCAGGTTTTCAAGGAAAATCGACCGGTAGATAATATCCAGATAATGACCCATAGGTATCACCGTTCGTTGCGTTGCCGGGCTGCGGTCAGGGGTGGGGCGTTCATCATTCTTTCTCCTGTTGGGCCGGATCCAGCGTGCGCAGCAGCCAGATAAGCAGGGCAATCAGGAAAAAGGCGCTGACCGGAAGGATAAAGATGCCGTTGCGCGGGTACCAGCCGCCCTCGGTGGCAAGCGGCAGGATCTCGACGCCGAACAGGGTGCCGGATCCCAGCAGCTCACGAAAAAAGGCGACAAACAGCAGCACCAGGCCGTATCCGAGACCGTTGCCTATACCGTCGATGAAACTGGGGATGGGCGGGTTGCTCATGGCAAACCCTTCGGCCCGTCCCATGATGATGCAGTTGGTTATGATCAGGCCGACATAGATGGAGAGTTGCCTGGACAGGTCAAAATAGAAGGCGCGCAGGAACTGGTCGATCAGAATGACCAGGGTGGCGATGACCGTTATCTGGATGCCGACCCGGACGCTGTTGGGAATCTGAAAACGGACCACGCTGATGGTAAAGCCGGACAGGGCCGTTACCAGGGTAACGCAGATCGCCATCACCAGGGCGGTGGTCATCTGCGAGGTGACGGCCAGGGCCGAGCAGATGCCCAGCACCAGCAGGGCGATGGGATTGCGCTGAAGAATGGAGCGGGTCAGCAGGTCGCGGTTGGATTCAGCCATCGATTCCTCCCTGTTGGCGCCGACGGTCAAAGAAGGGCTTGAAGCCGTGCTCGCCGAACCAGAAACGCATGAGGTTTTCAACGCCCCGGGCCGTCATTGTGGCCCCGGACAGACCGTCCACCTGGTACATGGCCGCATCCCCGGTTGCGGCAGCCTTGCCTTTGACGATCCGGAGCGAAACAGTGCCGGTCGGCGAGTACATCTTTTTGCCCTGCCAGGCGGCCTGCCACCTGGGGTTCTCTATTTCGCCGCCCAGGCCCGGCGTTTCCCCGTGTTCGTAAAAGCTGATGCCACGGATTGTCCGCAGGTCGGCGTCAAGGGCAACGTAGCCGTACATGGTTGACCATAAGCCCTTGCCCCGGACCGGCAGGATGATCTGCCCGGTTTTGTTGCCCCGGCGCACCAGGTAGACCAGGGCGTATTTTTCCAGGCGTCGCAGACCGGCAATATCGTCTTGTTTGGCAAGCGGACGGCCCTGGTCGTTGCTGAGGGCGGCCTGGAGCTGATCATAGGTCTCCGGGTCAGGTCCCCGGGTCAGCCAGGCGCCGGTTTGCAGGTCGATAATTCTGGTCTCGATATCGGCGAAAAGAGCTTCGACCGGTGTGTCGGGCCGATA
Organism: Deltaproteobacteria bacterium; assembly: GCA_024278495.1. Classification (GTDB taxonomy): domain Bacteria; phylum Desulfobacterota; class Desulfobulbia; order Desulfobulbales; family Desulfobulbaceae; genus UBA10518. The sequence goes on along the minus strand of JAJRTB010000219.1, from coordinate 17,854 downwards.
GAGTCCCGCGGCCCGCAGGATGTTTTTCTTCTGGTCGGCCCGGCGGTTGGCCTCCTGATAGGGGCGCAGTCCCACTGCCGCGCCGGAGACCAGGGCCGAACAGACAAAGGCCAGCACCAGGACGGAATAAAACGGTTTGGCGGCGGAATGTTCAGCCATGACGCACCATCCTTCGTTTGATGTTTGCCTGGATGACAAAGTAGTCGATAAACGGCGCCACCACGTTGCCCAGCAGGATCGCCAGCATCACCCCCTCGGGGAAGGCGGGGTTGAGCACCCTGATGATGATGGCCAGGGCGCCGATGAACAGGCCGTACAGCCACTGGCCGACCCGGGTGGCGGCCGCCGTGACCGGATCGGTTGCCATGAAGACCAGGCCGAAGGCAAAACCGCCGAGGACCAGGTGCCAGTGCGGCGGCACGGCGAACATGGGGTTGGTGGGACTGGTGCTCAGGAAAAAGAGCAGGGCGGCGCCAAAACCGCCAAACAGCATGGAGGCCATGATCCGCCAGGAAGCAATGCTGGTACCGAGCAGAATCGCCGCGCCCAGGAGGCAGGCCAGGGCAGAGGTCTCGCCCATGGAACCGGGAATGGTACCCAGAAAGGCCTGGCTCCAGGTGATGGAAAGCGCGTCCATGACTTTGTCCGGTCGGGCGGCGGATATGACGGCCAGGGGCGTGGCCCGGGTAAAACCGTCCACGGCCGTCCACACCAGGTCGCCGCTCATCCGGGCCGGGTAGGCAAAGTAGAGAAAGGCCCGGGCGACCAGGGCCGGATTCATGAAGTTGCGGCCGACTCCGCCGAACACCTCCTTGGCAAAGACGACTCCGAAACTGATGCCCACCGCGACCTGCCAGAGCGGCACGCCGGGCGGCAGGGTGAGGGGAAAGAGGAGGCCGGTCACCAGAAATGCTTCAGAAATTTCATGCCGGCGCCCAATGCTGAACAGACATTCCCAGAATCCTCCGACCAGCATGGTCACCAGGTAAATGGGCAGAAAATAGAGACTGCCGTGGACCAGGTTGGCCCACAGGCTGGCCGGATCGCAGCCTATGGGCGCCATGATTGCGCCCCGCCAGCCGGCCGGCACTGAGGCGCCCAGGGCCCGGAGGGCCAGGTTGGCCTGGTAGCCGGTATTCCAGACAGCCATGCCAATGCAGGGGAGCAGGGCAATGACCACCGTGATCATGATGCGCTTCATGTTGACCGCGTCGCGGACATGCGGGGCCGTCCCGGTTGTCCGGCCGCTGTCAAAGAGAAAAGAATCCGCTGCCTCGAACAGGGGGTACCAGCGGGCCAGCAGGCCGTCTCCGGTGAAGAGAGGTTCTGTTTTCTTGAACAATCCGTGGAGAAATCGCATGGGGTCCGTCGGCTTCAGCCTTCTCGTTCAATCGTTGTCAGGATCTCGCGCAGCATGGGGCCGTAGTTGTTTTTGCCGGGGCAGACAAAGGAGCACAGAGCAAGATCTTCTTCTATCAGCTCCAGGCAGCCCAGCAGTTCCGCCTTTTCAATGTCCTGTACCGCCAGGCTTTTCAGCAGGGGGGTGGCAATGATATCAAGGGGCATCACCTTCTCATAGGTGCCGAGCGGGAAAATTGCCCGCTGCCCGCCCCAGGTTGCGCTGGACATAACGAATTTCCCGGTTTGCGGCAGCAGGGAGGAGAGGAAAAGACCGGTGACGGAAAAGCGGTCCCGGCCGGGCCGCAGCCAGTTCAGGAAACCACGGCTGGTGCCTTCCGGGATCACGCTGACCTGGTTGTGATAGCGGCCCAGGTAGGCGAGCGGTCCGGCGGCCCGTCGCCCGTCCAGCACGGAGCCGGACAGGATTCGCCGGGAAGGGGCCCCGGTCAGCCGTTCAGCGCAGAGTTCGGTCAGGTCGGCGCCGATCCGGGTCCGGACCAGGGCGGGGTTGCTGATGCCCGGTCCGGCCAGGGCAATGGTTTTTTCGGTCGGCAGTTGACCGGTCCGGAACAGATGGCCGATTCCGATAACATCCTGGCAGCAGATGTGCCAGACCTGCTTGCCGGCATGGACCGGGTCAAGGAAATGGATGTGGGTGGACGGCAGTCCGGCCGGATGCGGGCCGCGGAAACCGACGTGGTGCACGCCATCGAGTTCAAAACCTTCCGGGTCAAAGTCGTCCGAGGTGCAGAAATAGAGCGGAACGGCCGGGAAACGGCGCAGGACCCGCAGGCCCAGGTTGAAATCGTCCCGCCGGCGGGCAAGGATGATTTGGGGATCACCAGCCAGGGGCCGGGTGTCGACGGCCGTGATAAAGAGCGATGCCGGCAGGTCGGCCGCCGCCGGGATCCGGCCGAACGGCCTGGTGCGGAATCCGCACCAGAGGCCCGATTCCTGCAGGTTTTTTTTGATCTCCTCCGGCGGCAGCCCGGCAACGTTCCGGTCGGCCGGGACGGGGAAGGTAACGGGTTCATGCTCCTCCAGGGCAATGACCAGGGATTCAAATTTCCTTTTCGCGCCCCGGTTGATCTCCTTGACGGTGCCGCCGGCCGGGGCCGTAAAAAAAACGGTGGGGTTCTTTTTGTCCGTGAACAGGGGCTGGCCCAGCCGGACCGTTTCACCCACACGGACCAGCAGGGTGGGTTTCAGGCCAGGATAGTCGTCGCCGATCAGAGCGACGTGCCGGATGGCCGGGCCGGGCTTAACGACCTGGTCGGGTTCCCCGGCAAGGGGGATATCCAGTCCCCTGGAAAGGCGAAGACACTGCATATCAGCTGAAGCCACGGGTTTGGTAGCGGCGCAGGTCCTTGCCGATAAAGAACCCTTCACAGTCGGGCAGGGCCTCCAGCATGGCAATGGCCCGGCGCGGTCCCAGCACCATGGCAGCGGTCGCCAGACCGTCGGCCAGGGCGACGGTGGGTGCCGTGACCGTGGCGCTGGCCAGCTCGGGCGGTGAATGACCGGTGCGGGGATCGATGATATGGTGGTTGCGCAGATCAGCGCTGAAGGGCTGCATGTAGTCACCCGAGGTGGCCACGGCCCGGTCGGCCATGGCAATCGTGACCAGTTCATTGGCTTTGTCCGGCCGGGGATTGCGGATGCCTATACGCCACGGCCTGTTGCCGGGCTTGACGCCGGCGACCCGCAGATCGCCGCCGGCCTCAACGTAGACATTGGGAAAGTTTCGTTGACGCAGAGCGGCGATCCCCTGGTCAACAATATATCCCTTGGCAATGCCGTCCAGGGTGATGGCCATGCCCTTTTTCGCCAGCGTTACAGCGGTCTCGTCGAAGTGGATCATGGTATGATCAACCAGGCGCAGAGTTGCGGCGATCCGGTCCCTGTCCGGCAGGGTGTTCCGGGCCGCGGCCCGGGCATAGAGTTCCTGCAGGGGCAGGATGGTGACGTCAAAGGCGCCTTCCGAGAGACGGCTGATCCGCTCGGCCAGCTCCAGTACCCGGCAGAGATCCCGGCCCGGCCTGACAAGCCTGCCCCGGGTGTTGAGCCTGGCCAGCTCGCTTGTCTGGTTGTGTCTGCTCAGCCTGGTCGTCAGCTCATCCATCCGGGCAAAGGTGGCCTGCACGGCTTGATCGCATTCCACCGGATCCGGCCCAAAGACGATCAGGTTGATCTGGGTACCCATCAGGACCCTGCTTTGGCGGACGGTGTGTATTCTCGGGTCGGCCGACCCGAGACCGAGGTGCCAGAGTACGCCGACACCGCCGGCAATGCCGATCATCTGCAGGAACCGCCGGCGGTCCGGCCGGGACGGGAGTTGCGGCTGTTTGTTCATCGGGCGCACCTTGTTGGTGGTTGGTACCGCTGTGTTTTTTTCCGGCGACGGCCGTACTTCATCTTTCTTCTGCCTTGTATGCCGCCATTGCCAGAGATTCGGCCAGCCGGTAATCTTCCGATTCCGGTTCGGCCAGATCCATGACCTTTTCAAAACAGGAGCGGGCCGCCGCATACCTGCCGAAGCCTTCCAGCTGGATCTGGCCCTTGAGATTCAGGGCATTGGCATATTCCGGTTCTTTTTTCAACACGGCATTGACGGACCTCAGGGCCTCGTCATACTTACCGGCAGCCATCAGGATACTTGTTTTTTGAAGGGCTTGACCGTATCTGATATGCAGGGCAAGCTGCTGATCCTTTGCCCGGCCTGCAAGAGCGAGGATGTCGTTGACGTCGTGCTTGATGACAATGATGATGACGGCGATGCCGCCCGCGTAAATAATGGGGTTGACAAGAGCGGCTGTGAAAAATGACTTGAAGATCAAACCTATAATTATCCCAATGATGACAAAGGGAATATAGAGGATGACAAAGTATTTTACAAAATCACCAACAACGGTCAGATCACGGGGGACTTGACCGGTACCGCTTGCTTGTCCAGGCATTGAATTGAATTCTCCGGGATGATAGGTGACTCCCATAGTAGCACATGAAATTCAATAATGGAATAATGATGGCGAGGTGCCCGGTTGTTGAAGAATGCGGACTGTGTCACCGGCGGCGGCATCCGTTCTCCGGGAACCTTGAAACATCCGGCCAGCCGCAAGGCACGGAAGAAATCTGGCCCAGGTTGCAGGGAAACAGAAAAAAGTGGTGACGAACGCCGTTCGCCCTGGAAATTCCCGGCCGTAGATATTCCGCCTGTCAAGGATAAAGATTTGACCCCTCTTTCGTTCCATGCCCGGGGAAAAGATTATCTGCTGCCCATGCCGGTTATTGCCGGCACAAACATGGTCCAGGGAAAAGCGCCAACCTGGCAGGCCCACAATTCTCTGTCATATACGGAATCGACAGCAGTGAAATAGAGCGTTTCATTATCATCATCATAAACAAGATCACTGGGCCAACTGCTTTCATTGCCCGGATAGATGTCTTTTACCAGAGCGGTTCCTGCTCCAGTGCCGTCGCTCATCCAGAGCTCAGTGCCGTTGGTGCCGTCATTGGCCCTGAAGTAGAGCGTATCGCCCACCGCGGTCAGTTTGCCTGGGGAGCTGTTGCCGCTGCCGGTCCGGATGTCTTTCACCAGAACGGTTCCTTCCGCAGTGCCGTCGCTTTTCCAGAGTTCATAACCGCTGGTTCCGTCATCAGCCGTGAAGTAGAGCGTGGCGCCCACCGCGGTCAGGTAGCTTGGGGAGCTGTCCTTGAGACCGGTCCGGATGTCTTTCACCAGAGCGGTTCCTTCCGCAGTGCCGTCCGTCATCCAGAGCTCAGCGCCGTTGGTGCCGTCATTGGCTCTGAAGTAGAGCGTGGCGCCCATTGCGGTCAGGTAGCGTGGGAAGCTGAAGCCAGGACCTGGCCATATGTCTTTCACCAGAACGGTTCCTGCCGCAGTGCCGTCAGTCATCCAGAGCTCAGTACCACTGGTTCCGTCATTGGCCGTGAAGTAGAGTGTGGCCCCCATTGCGGGCAGGTAGCCCGGGGAGCTGCCGCCAGGACCGGGCCATATGTCTTTCACCAGAACGGTTCCTGCCGCAGTGCCGTCACTCATCCAGAGCTCAGCGCCGCTGGTTCCGTCATTGGCCCTGAAGTAGAGCGTGGCGCCTATTGCGGTCAGAGAGTATGGGGAGCTGTCGCCAGGACCGGGCTGGATATCTTTCACCAGAACGGTTCCTGCTGCAGTGCCGTCACTCTTCCAGAGTTCATAACCGTTGGTGCCGTCATTGGCCCTGAAGTAGAGTGTGTCGCCCACTGCGGTCAGAGAGTATGGGGAGCTGCTGTCATTGCCGGGCCGGATGTCTTTCAGCAGAACGGTTCCTGCCGCAGTGCCGTCACTCTTCCAGAGTTCACGGCCGCTGGTCCCGTCATCAGCCGTGAAATAGACGATACCGTTGATAATTACGCCTAAAGACTGGGCGCCTGATGCTGTTCCGTAATAAATGTCTGTCAGTCTGACCGTGTCCACACTACCATCACTTTTCCAGAGTTGAGAGCCGGTAGTGGTGTTGTAGGCCGTGAAGTAGAGCGTGGCGCCTGCTGCGGCCAGAGAGCTAGGGGAGCTGCCGCTGAGACCGGGCCATATGTCTTTCACCCTGACGGTTCCTGCCGCAGTGCCGTCACTCATCCAGAGTTCACGGCCGCTGGTCCCGTCATCAGCCGTGAAGTAGAGCGTGTTGCCCACCGCGGTCAGGTAGCGTGGTGAGCTGCTGCTGTTGCCGGGCCATATGTCTTTCACCCTGACGGTTCCTGTCGCAGTGCCGTCACTCATCCAGAGCTCAACGCCGCTGGTTCCGTCATATGCCGTGAAGTAGAGCGTGTTGCCCACCGCGGTCAGGGAGGCCGGGGAGCTGCCGCTGGGACCGGTCCAGATGTCTTTCACCAGAACGGTTCCTGCCGCCGTGCCGTCACTCTTCCAGAGTTCAGCGCCGCTGTTCCCGTCATCAGCCCTGAAGTAGAGCGTGGAGCCCACCGCGGTCAGTGAGGTTGGACGGGTGTTGGTGCTGCCGGTCCGGATGTCTTTCACCAGAACGGTTCCTGCCGCCGTGCCGTCGCTTTTCCAGAGTTCAATGCCGCTGTTCCCGTCATTTGCTGTGAAGTAGAGCGTGTCGCCCACCGCGGTCAGGTAGCGTGGGGTACTGCTGTTGCCGGTCCGGATGTCTTTCACCAGAACGGTTCCTGCCGCCGTGCCGTCGCTTTTCCAGAGCTCCGTGCCGCTGTTCCCGTCATTTGCCGTGAAGTAGACCGTGGCGCCCACCGCGGTCAGGTAGCTTGGGGCGCTGTTGCCGCTGCCGGGCGAAATGTTTTTCACCAGAGCGGTTCCTGCCGCCGTGCCGTCACTCATCCAGAGTTCATAACCGCTGGTTCCGTCATTTGCCGTGAAGTAGAGCGTGGCGCCCACCGCGGTCAGGCTGCCTGGGTTGCTGGTCGTGCTGCCTGGCCAGATGTCTTTCACCAGAGCGGTTCCTGCCGCCGTGCCGTCACTCATCCAGAGTTCATAACCGCTGGTCCCGTCATCAGCCAGGAAGTAGAGCGTGTCGTTTACCGCGGTCAGAGAGTAGGGGGAGCTTCCTGAAGGGCCGGGAAAGATATCCTTTACCAGAGATGCCGTTCCACCTTCATACTTCCAGAGTTCACTGCCGTGGTCGATATCATCAGCGACAAAGTAGGTAACGGTTCCTATTGTTGTCACTTCATAAATGTTACCACCACGCAGTTTCGTATTAATATCTTTTACCAGCTTCGGTTCGGCCGCGACAACACCTGATGCCTGAGTAAGCAAAATCCAGGAGACTGTACAAATAAAAAAAGTTTTCCAGCGGCTGTTCATGACATCCTCCTTTGTTATACGCGCTGATATGCGTCGGGACAGCAGATCATTGTGTTACAGAGAGAAGAGATCCGGTTTTATTGAGTTCTTTTTTGAGGCAGTAAATCGGCACGTTTTTACTCTTGTATATTTTATGAAAGCTGACAGGGAATTTCCACTTTTTTTTAACCCGACTTTGTGCAAATCATTATTAAAAACCTTTGAAATTCGGTTTTGACGTAAAGCGCAAAAAGAATGCAATGAATACAGTGGGGCATAAAGGTCCTTGCGAGTAGTGCCACATGGAGTTTTTCTACCTGTAACAGGTTGGCAATAATCAATAAAATAAAAAAATGCGGCGCCCCTGATTACTTGCAGATTATGGATAGGTAAAATCGCAGAGTTACAAACCCTGTGACGAGTTACGTACGATCTGGTATATTCAATAATATGACGTTTTTACCCCGGCCCGGGCCGAAACAGGTGGAGTTGTTGACGCATAATTTTTGCCGGAGGCGAAAGATGGTCGAAAAAACAGTCCTGGAAACAATCCGGCACAACTGTGATATTTCCGATGCCCGGGACAACGGCATCTATTCCATCTGTGCCCTGGTTCTCAAGCTCCGCAATCTTTATAAGTGGGAGAACTCCCTGGAACCCTGGCAGGAACCTGAATCCGCGGACCTGCTGGCCTGGATTGACCGGAAAGAGAAGTTCTGGCAGGCCATGGCGGAGGAACCGTTTGCCCCCCTGGTGTTGAACGGGACGGAAGTCGAACCGTTTGACCAGGAGCGGATCAATCAGGGGCTGGGGAATGCCGGGCTGATGTACGGGGCCGGCTATGGCCGTTCTTTAAAATCAATATTCTTTCTGGCCGAGATACTGAAGCAGGAGCTGGTCGAGGGGTGCCCGGTGTTTCTCCTGGGCCGGGAGTCGGCCAGGGAGCTTTCAAGCCCCTTTGCCATGCTCCGGGACGGGGTCATAATCATCCGCCGGGATCCGCTGCGCTTTTTTTTCTGGGACCAGATACAGGAACACCGCGCCGCATCCAGAGTGGCGGTGCGGCACGCCCTGGATCACTACGGGGTTCTGCGCGATGGTGTGCTTGACCAGGAGCGATTGCGCGACAGGCTTGACATCATAGTCGACGGTGAGATCCCCATGTTCGTCCATCACGAAATAGGCGAGATGCGCCAGCAGACCCTGGACAGCGCAACTCTGCGACGGGTTGTCGCCGCGTTTCCCGATTCCGCCGTTGAGTTTGTGACCAGGGCGGTAAAGGACGTTCTGGCAGACACCCACCCCTCCGGGCTGGTCAGCTCTATGGTCAGGGAGCAGAAAGAAGGCTCGCTCGGGTTCTACATCGGCTTCCTGGCAGGCCTGCGTCGGGTTTTGTTTCCCGAGATCGGCGAAGCGTTTGACCGCTTTCTTGAACAACGTGACTGGCGCCTGATCGAACAGGCCCGGCAGGAATGCCGAAGCCGGATGCGGGATCTGGCCGGGAAGATCCGCGACCTGACGGAGCGTCTTGACCACGAGGGGGCTGAGCATGTCCTGCAGCAGATGCACAGAGAGGTGCTGGTTCCCCTTGACCTGCCGATTCCCGCCCTGCAAGGAGAGTCAGCCGGGCCGGACTGACCCGATTGCCCGGTCGCGATTTTTTGTAACCCCCTGGATCCGTGAGCGTTCACCCGTGGTGCAGATTCAGGAACCCGTCACAGGCGCCGCATCTTCGCACAGGCGCTCCTGCCCGCATAGTCGGCTATAGCGGCCAATAACGCCTGCACGAATCTGCGGCACCTGCGCCAGGATACAATTCCGAGATAATGAAAACGCAGGGGAATTACCCCATGATCAGGCACGATTTTTTCCGTGCGTTGGCGGGAGTTTTCTGTTCTTTTATATATTTATCTGGAAGAGATATGGATGATCTGCGGGAAAAATATGGTCTGATCGACTACCAGGGTCGGATCCTGGCCGGAAAGTACAGCGTGGCCCTGCGTGAGAGAGTTGCGGAGCTGATCCGTGCCTTCCGTGCCTTTGATGAGACTGGTGTGCCGGGTATTCCGTACATTACGGCCTGGCGCCACCAGGATAACATCATGTGGTACGAGTTTGCCGGCCGGGAGTTTATCCAGCTCTTTGGCTGCTCTGTCGGTGATCTGGCTGTTCAGTTTCGGGAGGCAGTGGTTGACCACCGGCTGTTCCACCGGACCGAGGTGGAGGCCGGTATAAGCGAAACCGTGCGCAGCAGTCGGGAGCTGTCTGGTAGTCGTTCGGGCCTGCGGGCCGAGGTCGCGCAGAAGGGGAACATGGAGGCCGACTATAAGATCGCCCTGGCCGGTAATCTGGCTCAGGTATGGTTCAAGGATCGGGCCCGTATCGAGACCTTTGCCGAAGACCAGGTGTCGATTTCTTTTGGCTATCTCACCGACGTGACCAACGAGATGGTGCACAAGGATTTATTGGAACAGATCGGCTATTTTGACCAGCTGACCAATCTGCCCAACCGTATTATCATGGGGCGCAGCCTTGAATTGAAAATAGCTGAGTACGATCGTAACCAGATCGATGATTTCTTTTTCCTCCTTTTGGATATCGATCACTTCAAAGGGGTCAATGATACCTTCGGGCACCGGGCCGGGGATTATGTTCTGGCGACTCTTGGGCAGGTGCTTAATGACGTGAAGCGGCGTTCCGATGAAATCGGCCGTTTTGGCGGGGAAGAATTCTACGGGACAGGTCTGGGTGATATCTTTGAAGGTCATGAGTTCAGCGAACGGATCAGGCGTCGGATCGAGGTGACCCCCTTTGTCTTTGAGGAGCAGATGATCCCGGTTACCGTTTCCATCGGTGTTGTGGCGGCTGGAGAGCTCAAAGTGGTGGACGAGAACCACCTGCTCGAGGCGGCGGACCAGCGACTCTACCATGCCAAACGGCTTGGCCGTAACCGGGTTGTCTGGGAATCTGTTTCGCGGTAACTGATCACGTGCCATTTCCCGTATCGTCTGTGTCGTTCCCGCGTCCATCTTGTCTCGGTTGCCGGGCTTGTCAGGTTTGTCAAAAACTGATGAATTCGTAAAAAGTCGAAAATACTGGCTGAGTACTATGATGATTCAACCAGTTACAACGCTGAACCGTCGGTTTCGTGACTTTTTACGAAATCGACAAAAACTGCGAATCCGATGGCTCCGTCTTGTAACCTGATGATTTGCCGCAATTTTTTGCGAATTTCGTTGCGGTGCCATCATGGTTGTCGGCGTGGGATGTTCGGTGAGGCGTTGAGGTCGGGTAACAGTTCTGAGAAGTATTCAATGGAGGGGAATTGGTCAGAAAAACTGGCTGGTCGCCTGCTGCTGGGCCGTGCCACATAGACCAGGTACCCCATGCCGTATCCCTCGGCAGTGCGCAGGACCTTTTCGGTATCATCGGCCAGCATGGTTCTGGTCTTGTCAAAGCCGATTTTCCGCTCGATCCGGTTCCAGAATTCCGCTTCTTCCTTGGCCAGACCGATTTCATCGGCGCAGATTATCCGGTCAAACATTCCCTCAATACCGGTTTTTTCCAGTTTGATGGCCAGGGTTTTGGGATGGGCATTGGTCACCAGAACGACCTCTTTTTTCAGGTTTCGGCAGAAGCGCAGAAAATTCGGCACATACGGGTGGACATCGATAAGATGGCTGATCCGCATCTTCAGTTCAGGTATGTCCAGGCCCAGCTGGTCGGTCCAGTAATCCAGGTCGGTCCAGTTGAGGGTGTTTTCCACCCTGCCGTAGCGTTCAAGGAGCGTCCTCTTTGCTTCCTCCACCGGGATGTCGTGTTTGAGGCTGTAGTGCTCCGGGACATACTGTTCCCAGAAATAGTCGTCAAAATGCTTGTCCAGCAGGGTGCCGTCCATGTCCAGGAGGACCGTGTCCACCTGGTTCCAGGAAAAGCAGGGTCTGATCCACGTGGCCATTGTTTTACTTCCTTGGGTTGGCGGAAACGTTTCCGGGTTCCCGGGCAGGGGTCAGGTCTTTCAGGGTGGCGTTGATTGTCGCGAACAGGTGATCCCCCGGCTGGTACGGTACGATCAGACGGTTGTCCGTGGTCAGGCGGACGGGTGGTGTTCCTTTCCCAGGTTTTCGGTTGATCAGCGCAAGGATGGCCGAGGGTTCAATCGGCGGATCCTGGATAAAAGTATAGATCAGGGCGTTTGGTGTCTGCTCAAGCCTGGCAACCCCCAGGTCACGCAGGGGGATCTTGAGACCGACTAGCTCCAGCAGGGTTTCAGCCTCGGGCGGCAGGGGACCGAACCGGTCCGCCAGTTCGTCCCGCAGGTCTGCGAGTTCTTCCCGGGTGCGGCTGCCCGCAGCGGCTATGCGCCGGTACATGTGGTAGCGCTGGGCAGGATCACCAATATAGTCTTCCGGAAGAAAGGCGTTGACCTGGAGGTTGATTTCGGGATCCAGCTCAGGTCTCAGGTCCGGGTCACCTCCCTCCGCCCTGGCCTTGAGTTCCGCTACCGTGGACTGGAGCAGTTCCAGGTAGAGGTCATAGCCCACCGCCGCGATATGACCGGACTGGGAAACGCCCAGCAGGTTGCCGCCGCCGCGGATCTGCAGATCATTCATGGCCAGCTTGAAGCCGCTGCCCAGCTCGTTGCAGTCCATCAGGGCCTGGAGCCGTCTGCGGGCGTCTTTGGTGAGATCATCCAGCGACGGGACCAGCAGGTAGGCATAGGACTGCCTGCTTGAGCGACCGACCCGGCCGCGCAGCTGGTAAATATCCGCCAGGCCGAGCTGATGGGCCCGGTTGATGATAATAGTGTTGGCGTTGGGGATATCAAGGCCCGACTCAATAATGGTGGTGCAGACCAGCACGTCGATCTCGTGGTTGATGAACCGGACCATGATCTTTTCAAGTTCCGGTCCCGGCATCTGACCATGGGCCACGGCTACCCGGGCCTGGGGAACCAGCCTGTTGATTGTTCTGGCTATCCCGCCAATGGAGCGGACCCGGTTGTGGACGAAAAAAACCTGGCCGCCCCGCTCCAGTTCCCGGACCACGGCTTCCCGGATGACCAGGTCCTCGTTGCGGGCCAGAAATGTCTTGACGGAGCGGCGCTTGCGCGGCGGTGTGGAGATGATCGACAGGTCCCGGATTCCGAGCAGCGACATCTGCAGGGTCCGCGGTATCGGTGTGGCCGTCAGGGTCAGGACATCCACGTCGGCCCGAAGTTTTTTGATTTTTTCTTTATGACTGACCCCGAAGCGGTGCTCCTCGTCAATGATCAACAGGCCAAGTTTATGGAATACTATGTCCTTTGACAGCAGCCGGTGGGTGCCGATGATCAGGTCGATGCGTCCGGCGGCCAGGTCCTTGAGGATTTCCCGTTGCCGGGACAGGGTGCGGAACCGGTTGATGGATGCCACCCGGACCGGAAAGGAGGCGAAGCGTTCCCGAAAGGTGGCGGCGTGCTGTTCCGCCAGGACCGTTGTCGGCACCAGGACAGCCACCTGGAATCCGTCCTCGATGACCTTGAAGGCGGCCCTGGCCGCCACCTCGGTCTTGCCGTAGCCGACATCTCCGCAGATCAGCCGGTCCATGGGACGGGTACCGGTCAGGTCGTCGAGCACGTTGTCGATGGCCTTGAGCTGGCCGCTGGTCTCGTCATAGGGAAAGGACTGTTCCAGCTCATGGTACAGCTCACCCGCGGGAGAGAAGCGGTGCCCCTCGCGCAATTCGCGCCGGGCGTAGATATCCAGAAGTTCCTGGGCCACTTTCCAGACCGCCTCGGTAACCTTGTTTTTGGTGCTGCGCCACTTGCTTGAGCCCAAGCGGTCAAGCGTGGGCTCATGATCGGTCAATCCCTGGTAGCGGTTGATCCAGTGCAACCGGTCCGCTGGCACGTACAGTTTGTCGCCGCCCTGGTACTCGATCTGCATGAAGTCGCCCCGGCGGCCGGCAAATTCCATGTTCATGAGGCCCCGGAACAGACCGATTCCGTGATCCCGGTGGACCACCGTATCACCGGGATTCAGCTCATCAATGGCCAGGGGCTCCAGGTCCCTGCCTTTCCTCTGTTTCCTCTTGGCCGGCCCGAGTCGTTTGTCGCCGAACAGTTCCGTGGCCGAGAGAATATGGATTTTGAGTTCCGGCAGGTCAAAACCTCGGCTGAGTGGATGTTCAACCAGGCACAGGGCGTCAGTCCGGGCAAGATGGTTCAGATCCAGTGGTGTCTCACCAGAAACCGGCGTTACCTGGTAGCCTTTCAGCATGTCGCGCAGGTGGTTTACCTGGCGCATGGACCGGCAGGCAATGATCGTGGGCTCTCCCTTGCGTTGCCAGTCTTGCAGGCGATCAACAAGGGGGGCGAGGCTGTTTCGTTTTTTCCGCGCCAGATCAATCTCCTGGCGCAACAGGGCATGGTCCCCGGTCGTGATGCTGATCTGCTCGCGCTGCCGGTCCGGATCCGGCAGGGTTCTGAGGTGAACAGTTGATCCGGCAATGGTCGTCAGGCAATCAGGGGGAAGAAAGAGCCGCTCCGGCGGCAGGACAGCCTTGCCGCTGTCCAGACCTTCCCGGTAGTTGGCCTGAATCCGCTCCCAGACCAGTTCCGCCTTGTTGTGGATGTCTGCTGGTTCAAGAATGACCGTCCGGGTCTGGTCCGGCAGGTAGGAGAACAGGGTCTGGAGCGGCGTGTCATGCTCGTAGACCAGGGGCAGGTGGAATTCAGCCCCGGCGTACCTGACGTTGTCCCGCAACCTGGTGATGCAGAAGTCAGCCTCTTCTTCGGGCCATGCAAGTTTCCGGGCGGTTTCCTCCAGGTACTCCTGCCAGGCCTGCAGGTGAGCGGAGCGCGGAAAAAGGATGTCGGAAGCGGGCAGCAGAACGGCCTCGTCGAGTTCGCCCAGAGAACGCTGGCTCACCGGGTCAAAAAATCTGATCGACTCGATAGTGTCACCAAAGAAATCCAGGCGCAGGGGGCCGTTTGCGGTTCTGTCCGTGGAAGGAGCATAGACGTCGATAATGCCGCCCCTGACCGCCAGGTCGCCTTCATGCTGGACCATGGCGCACTGCTGGTACCCGGATCGGCTCAGGTGGTTGATAAGTTCGTCCCGGTCGGTCTCTTCGCCCGCCATGACCAGTTCGCAGTGGTTGTCAAGCACGGATGCCGGCAGGACCTTGCGCATGGCCGCTTCGGTGGAGGCGAGGACAACGGCCGGACCTGTCTCGTTTCGCAGCCGATGCAGGGTGGACAGACGCTGGGCAACCGTTGCCGGGTCAGCGGATAGGGGCGTGTAGGGCGGGATCTCGAAACTGGGATAGACCAGAACGTCGATATCGGTAAAGAGGGGGATATCCCGGGCCAGGGTCTCCATGAGGTCATCGGAGGCGACCAGGCAACAGACAGTTTCGTTCCGGGATTGGGCCAGCAGGGCCAGGAACAACGCGGTGCTGCCGCCCCGAAGACCGCAGACATCAACATCTGAGCCTATCTCCCGCAGCCGTTTGATAATCGACTGCATGTCGACTTCAACCTGATATAATACCGGGGATCTTAAAACGCGCCGCCGATACTGAAATCCCAGACAGAGGATTCTTCATCGGCGTCAGGATCGAGGTTGTAGCCCCATTCCAGGCGCAGGGGACCCATGGGCGAGAGCCAGCGGAAGCCGACCCCGGCCGCCTTCTTGATTGAGCTGAAGTCCCAGTCTTCCTCCACGGCATAAACATTGCCGAAGTCGGTAAAAACGACACCACGCAACCCCATTTCCTCAAACAGGGGAAAGGTGACTTCAAGGTTGGTGTACCACATCTTGTCACCACCGATCCGCTCACCGGTTACCGGGTCTTTAGGGCTTATATAGGCCGTCTTGAATCCGCGGATGGAGTTCAGGCCGCCGAGATAGAACCGTTCATAGACCGGCAGCTTGTCCGTCTCGTTTTCAAAGGCCTGGCCGGCCGCGCCCTTGACATGAAAGACCATCTCCCAGGGCAGGGGGAAGAACCAGCTGGTTGAGCCCTCAACCTTGGTAAAAGCAGCGTCTCCACCCAGGGCTCCGCCTGCATACTTGACCGAGAAGGCGTTGATTGAACCCGAGGTGGCATTGTACATCCTGTCACGGGTATCCCTGGAGATGCTGACCCGGACGGCGCTGGTGATATTGATTTTCGCGGATTCCCTGATAATATACGAGGCGTTCTCGGCAATGTCGGACAGGGTGGTGTTCGTGTAGGAGTAGTCGTAGTTGATCCGCCACCGCTCAACCAGGCGGTGACCGAAACGAATCGCGCCGCCGTTTGAATCCCTGGTATAATCGTCATACTCCCGGACCCAGTTGAAGATGTCAAAACCGGCCATGACATGGGAATCAAAGATACGCGGGTTGGTGAAACCCAGGTTGAAGCGGCTGGTGACGCTGCTGAGATTGGCGTTTAAGGCCAGGCGGTTGCCGGTCCCCAGGAAGTTGTTTTCTGAAATTTCGGCCATGAACATCAGGTTGTCCGAAGAACTGTACCCGGCGCCAACACTGAACTGGCCGGTAGCCTGTTCCTTGACACTGACCAGGACATCCATCTGGTCCTCTTTCATGGTGGGCTGGGGGGTTACCGAAACATCTTCAAAAAAGCCGAGCCGCTGCAGGTTTTCAGTCGACCTGCGGAGGGCCTTGGAGTCAAAGACACCGCCTTCGGTCACGGTCAGGTCACGTCGGATGACATTGTCGCGGGTTCTGGTGTTGCCGGTGATCTCGACTCGATTGAAATAAACCATGGGCCCCTTGTCTATTTCCAGGACAATGTCGACCCGGTTGCTGCCCGGCGCCTTGTTGACCCGGGGCCGTACCTCGGCAAAGGCGTAGCCGTGCTCCGCGTACAGGTCGGTGAGGCGCATGTTGTCACCCCGGAGTACCTGGCGGTTGAGGAATTTTTCGTCCCTGATCCGGAGGAGCCCGATCAATTCTTCCTTGCTTCTGATCAGGTCACCGCGGACATCCACGGTGCCGACCCTGAAGCGGGTGCCTTCCTCGATGAAGAAGGTGATGATAAGCTCGTCATCCTTCTGCTCGACGACCGGGTCGCCGACCTTGACGTCGATAAATCCCTGGTTGCTGTAAAAGGCGCCGATGCGGGCGGTATCCTGTTTCAGAAGTTCCATCTTCAGGACGCCGGTTTCGGTGAGCCAGGACAGCCAGTTCCGCTCACCCGTTTCTATTACATCTTCCAGCTCGTCATCGTCAAAGGCGCTGTTGCCTTTAAACTGGATTTTGCCGATAAAGACTTCCTCTCCTTCGTTTATGGAGAACGTGACCTGGGCCGCGTCCTCACTGGGATAAGAAGTAGAGACCGTGACTTTTGTATTATAATAGCCTTTGGACTTGTACAGCTCTGAGATCCTCTGCACCGCCTCGTTGAGTCGGGCAGGGTTGAGGATGGTATTGGCCATGATGCCGGCCGCGTCCCGCACGTCATTCTCGTCAATCTCGTCCGTGCCGGTGAATATGACCCGCCTGATAACCGGTTTCTCCTTAACCCGGAAGATGATTTCCTTGCCCTTGTCCGAGTCTGTGGCCTCAATCTCCACGTTGTCAAAATACCCCATGGAGAAGACGGCCTTCAGGTCGGCCCGGAGCCGGGCCGGATCGTAGAAGTCGCCAGGTTTTGTCTTGATTTTTCGCAAAATCGCGCCGGAGTCGATGCGGACGTTGCCTGCCGGGGCAACGTTCGCAACAATGAAATTGCGGCTGGTGTAACCGAGGATATCCGTGATGGTTTCGCGGATGGCTGTTTCCATTGCCGTGACATCGAATCCGTCACGGTAGGACGCGTGGGTCGCCCCGGGGGACAGCATATCAAAGACCTGGGTGTCGATACTCAACAGGTCCCCGATCCGGGTCAGGGTACCAATGGCCACGTAGGCAAAGCCGGTTTGCGCGGCAATCCTTTCAAGGGTCTTCTGTTCCGGCGGCCAGGTTCCGGTATAGTCAAGAAGGGCTTCTGCCTCCTGGCGGGACATCATTCTGAACTGGCGGGCGTCCAGTTCCTGTTGCAGGAGTTGATCGGCCTTGAGAGCCAGGGACTTGCTGTCCTGTGCGTTGATTTTAAAGGGAACAAAGGCGGTGTTCTGTTCTGCTGCCTGGGTTGATGCGGCAAGAATGACAAGGAGGAAGAGGGCGGAAAACACAGCCCCGGGACGGGCTTTCAGGCGGCGAAAAAAACGAGGAATTAAGAACATTGGTCGGTTCCTTTTCTGTTTCTGGACAGGCCCAAGCGAAAAAAAGTACATTTCATCACGGGTCCGGAAAATGTGTAATTCGTTGAAGTTGCAATATAAGTAAAAAAAACTGAACCATTATGCCATGTTCGCAAGTGAGATGCAAGACTATAAGGTTGCACCATAAGACACGTGATTTCCGGGGTCAGATCTTTATCCTTGACATTCCTGTCTCGACAGGAATGTCAAGGATAAAGATCTGACCCCGGAACGCGGACCCCGGAACGCTGCCACCTGAACGCCCCGGAACGCGCCGGGGTGCAGGAGGGGTCATTGCTCGTTCAGGAGTTCAGCGACCCGGCTGTGCAGCAGGGCGGCCAGTTTCTGCTTGTCTTTTATGGTGAAGGTATCCGTTGGCAGGGGGGGGGCTACGCGGATGG
>JAJRTB010000218.1 GCA_024278495.1 Deltaproteobacteria bacterium | reverse complement strand
TATCGAATATGTATACAGACATCCTTATCAACGCAGCGCCTTTTGAAAACCGGATAGCACTGGTCGACAGCGGCAATCTGCTTGAATTTTACCTGGAACGACCGGCAGAGCAGGACCTGGTCGGCAACATCTACTGTGGCCAGGTGGTACGGGTCTTACCCGGCATGCAGGCCGCCTTTGTAGATATAGGGCTTGAGAGGGCCGGGTTTCTGTACGTCGACGATGTCCTCCTGTCCACCTGTGAGATTGAGCGCAGAATGGCGAGCCAGGATCAGTCCCTGAACCGGATTGTCTCCTGCAATGACATCAGGCGGATTTCACCTGCTGAACAGCCGGGTATCGACACCCTGCTCAAAGAGGGGCAGAATGTTCTCGTCCAGATATCCAAGGAGCCAATCGGTACCAAGGGAGCACGGCTCACCTGTCATATTACCCTGCCCTGCCGGAACCTCGTGTTCATGCCGTTGACCGACCATATCGGCATTTCAAGAAAGATTGAAAACGAGGAAACCCGGCAAAAGCTGCGGGAAAAGATCGAAGCCTTACGCCCGCCAGGCACCGGTTTCATCGTCCGGACTGTTGCTGAGCATGCCACCGAGACTGAGCTTGAAGCGGACATGGAGTTTCTCCTGCTCCTCTGGGACGATATCAAATCCCACTGCGGCAAGGTTTCGGCACCCAGTCGCGTGTACAAGGATCTTGACCTGATCCTGCGCTCGGTGCGAGACCTGTTCACCGAGGATGTCAGGGAGATGATCGTTGATTCAAAACCGGTGTACGAGCGCCTCCTGAACTTTATGCAGACCTTTGCCCCGGAACTGAAGTCCAAGGTAATATATTATGACCAACCTGTTCCGCTCTTTGAGTCCTACGGCATAGAGGTCGATATCAACCGGGCCCTGGACAGGAAGGTGTGGCTCCGTTCCGGCGGCTACATCATTATCGAGTCGACCGAGGCCCTGACCGTGGTCGATGTGAATACCGGACGCTATGTGGGAAAAAAAGACCAGGCAGAGACCATTTTTAAAACCAACATGGAGGCAGTCAAGGAAATCGCCTACCAGCTCCGGCTGCGAAACATCGGTGGCATTATCATTGTCGACTTCATTGATATGGACAGTGAACAGCACCGCGAAGAACTCTTTCATGCCTTCCAGGACGCCATCAAAAAGGACAAGAACCGGACCAACATCCTGAAAATTTCAGAGTTCGGCCTGGTGCAGATGACCAGGAAACGGTCCCTGGAAAACCTGTCCCAGATGATGTGCGAGCCCTGTATCTATTGCGAGGGTGAGGGGCTGGTCAAGTCCCGGCGGACGATCTGTTACGAAATATTTCGTAAAATCTCAAGGGATGCGGCCAAGTACAACACCAAAAAGGTCTACATCAAAGTGCATCCGACAGTCGCCGACATGCTCCTTGAAGAAGAAAACCAGCATATCGAAGCCCTGCAGAAGGAAACCGGCAGGCAGTTTACCATTGTTCCGGTCAGCGAAACCCATGTCAGCAGATATGAAATAACCTGGGGGAACTGAAACCACTTGCAGGCAGCGGTTTTATACATTTTTGCACTTTACCCCGTGTCTGGTTACACCGAACCTGATCCGACAAAACAATAATGGAACGACTATGGCATTTTCGCGCAGACTCTCAACGAAATCAGGCAGAAGAACACCGGGTATCGGTCGCAGGGCCCTCCTGTTGCTCCTGATGCTCCTGGCGGCGGCCGGGGGCGTGGGAGGCTATGTCCTCTTTGAAACTGAAAATCCCGCAGGAGTCATCAACAATGCACCTGACTTCCTGGGCAGTAATTCCGACATCACCATTACCGTTTCGGACGGGAAAGCCGGCCTCAAAAACATCAAACTGGTCCTGGAACAAAACGGCACGGAAAAATTGCTCTTAACCCGGGAGTTTGAACGCAGGCAGTGGTTTTACAAGGCAGGACCCGACAAGTTTGACGCCACCGTTACCGTGGACATCAGGAAACATAAATTCAAGGACGGGCCGGCCGAACTGGTTCTCACCGTTCACGATTTTTCCCTGAACAACATGTTTAAGGGGAACCGTTCCGTCACACGCCTGCCCGTCACTATAGATACCAGGCCGCCCCGCATAGTCCTGCAGCACTCGCAGCGTTATATCCGGCCCGGCGGCACCGGCATTGTTGTCTACGACCTGTCAGAGGATGCAGCCAGACACGGGGTCATGGTCAACGATATTTTCTTCAAAGGCTTCCCGCTCTTTGGCCGCGACAACCGTTTTGTTGCCTATATCGCCCTGGCGTGGGATACGGAATCACTTCAGGGAAGTACGGTTGTGGCCAGAGACCAGGCCGGCAATGAAAGCAAGGCGCTCTTTTCAATGGTCCTGAAAAAGAAACGGAAGAAAACGGACCGGATCAATGTCAGTGACGGCTTCCTGAACAACAAGATTCCCGAATTCGAACAGTTCTATCCGGAGATGAGCGGCTCCATGCTCGACAAATACCTCTTTGTCAACAACGAGATCAGAAAGCGCAACGCAGAGACCATTCGCAAAATCTGCTCAACCAGTGAACCGGATCAGCTCTGGCGGGACAGGTTTCTGCGGATGCCCGGAGCCTCACGGGCCGGGTTTGCCGACCAGCGGACCTACTACTATCAGAACAGGCCGGTGGACCACCAGGTCCACCTGGGCATGGATATCGCATCCACCGCGGCCGTTGATATCAAGGCCGCCAACCGCGGAAAGGTGGTCTTTGCCGACTATCTCGGAATATACGGCAACACCGTCATCATCGACCATGGCCAGGGTGTTTTCAGCCTCTACTCCCATCTCAGCCGGATCGAGACAACACCTGATGTCATCGTTGATCAGGGCACGGTGATCGGCTACTCCGGTGCGACGGGGATGGCGGGAGGCGACCACCTGCACTTCAGCATCCTGATTAATGGTATCTTTGTCACTCCGGTTGAATGGTGGGATCAACAGTGGATCGACGTCAATCTCAAAGATGTCCTGAGCCAACTGTAACAGGCGACACGACCTGGCCGTGCCCGCATACCCGCTGCAAACCGCCATGACTCGATTCAAGTCGCTGCCACTGCTTCTCTACAGCTATATTGCCACGGAGATGCTGGCCCCGTTTTTTGCCAGTTTTATTATTCTCTGCAGTGTCTTTTTTCTGGTTCGCCTGGTCCCTCTGCTCGATGTAGTCCTTGAACTGCGCATAGGTCTGGCTGATTTCATCAGGCTGACCTGCTATATCTTTCCCTATATGCTTCTGTATGTCATTCCCATGTCCGCCATGACCGGGATTATTCTCTGCTTCACCAGAATGAGCAACGAACGCGAGATTCTGGTCCTCAAAGCATGCGGGGTCAGCCTCAGGCAGCTCCTGCCGCCGGTCATTCTCCTGGCCCTGACCATCTCGCTGTTGACAGGTTTCTTCTCGGTCAGGCTGATACCGGCGGGAGAAACGGCCATGAAACAGTTGATGTTTCAGCTGGCCAAGGAAAAGATCGACAAGGGGCTGAACGAACGGACTTTTACCGAGGCCCTTGGCGACCTGGTCGTGTACGCGGACACAATCGACGAGAATGACCAGTGGCACGGCGTGTACGTGTCTGATATGCGGAACCGCGAGATCCCGATCATTATCATGGCCCGATCTGGCAACCTTGCAGCTGATCTCGAGCGGATGGTTGTCACCATTGTTCTTCGCGACGGCACCCTGCACAACATGGAGGATGACGATAACCAGGTGATTCGGTTCAACCGGTACCAGGTACGGATTCCCCTCAAGACCCCGACCATGGTTGACGGCAGGGATGTGACCAGGCTGGGCAAGGGATCCATGACCCAGGCCCAGCTCCTCCAGGCAGCTGACAGTTACGGGCGCGATACCCGCAAAGGAGTCTCATACCTGACGGAATATCACCATCGCCTGGCCCTGCCGGTCGGCTGTCTTGTTCTGAGCCTGCTTGGCCTTCCCCTTGGCCTGCTCGCCGGCCCTGGCCGCAGGGTCACAGGCCCCCCCATGGGACTTGCCTTTTTTGTTCTCTACTACATCCTGTCAACAACCGGCCGTTTACTGGCCGAGGATCTTGTTACCCCGGCGGCACTGAGCATCTGGGCCCCGAATCTTGTGTTCCTGGTCATTACCTTTTTTGTGTCCCGACGGGTTGAACAGGAAAAACCGATACTGCCGGAACAACTGATGAACGAGCTGCTTGACATCTATGACCAGCTGTTGCAGCCTGTCATCAGAACCATTGTCCGGCTGAGCCGCAGGGCTCTTAAGTGGCGCCCGGGCCGGCACGACTTTTCGACTGTGTATTACCCTGGTGATCTGAACGTTCACGCCAGTGCAGAGACCAGGATCTACCACGTCAAAGGATGCAGTCAGTATGGCAGCCCCCGGTGCACCATTCAGTTCAAAAACTGTAAACTCGCTGAAGCAAACGGCTTTGCTCCGTGTCCTGAATGCAGCGAAAAGAAGTCTGGCTCCTGATGCGCAACTATGTAATCAAACTCTGTGTATCCGGCATTCTCCTGTTCCTGATTTTTGTCAACGTTGACCTGGGAGAAGCCATGGCAGCCGCCTCGTCCCTCCCCGCACGTTCCATTTTCATGGTCATCCTCCTGCAACTGGGCAGCAACACCGTTGCCGCCTATCGCTGGTTCCTCATCATGCGTCGAATCGGCTGCGGGGAGAACTTTTTCTATTACCTGCAGAGTTATTACAAGGGGACATTCTTCAATCAGGGGCTTCCCACAAGCATAGGTGGAGACGCCGTCAGGATACATGATTGCGCGCGCCGAAACCCATCCATGAGCGACTGTTTCCATGGCGTGTTTATTGACCGGTTTATCGGTCTTGCCGGACTCCTGATTTTAAACATTATTGCCCTGACGCTGAACAACAGGATCCTGCCGCCCCATATCCATGTATTCCTCTTAACCACGGTGTGTCTTCTTTTAGGCGCTCTTGCCGCCCTTCTCCTTTTTCACAGAATTGCGCTGTTCAGGAACAACCGGTACCTCTCATTCATAGGGCAGCTTTCCCGGAGATACCAACAGGTGTATGCTGACCCTGTATCGGTATTTCTCCAGCTCGGACTTTCAATCGCCATTCACCTTATGGCTATGACAGCTTTCTTTATTCTCGGCGTCGGTATCGGGCTTGACTTTTCTCTGGGCGTGTACCTGGTTCTGGTTCCACCGGTGGTTCTGCTGACAATCCTGCCGATTTCTCTTGCGGGCTGGGGAATACGGGAAGGGGCAATGATCGGTTTTTTCCTGCTTGTCGGGGCTGACCGCTCCAGGGTCTTGACTTTTTCCCTCCTGTACGGTCTGTTGGCTCTGACCTGTTCGCTTCCCGGCCTGGCCGTGTACCTGCTTCAGAAAAGCAAGGTCTGACAGTTTACTGACTTCCTGCATCCGTGACGAAAATTTGTGGCTCTGGCAACTGGCGCATTGAAAAAGTGAAATATTTGTTCACCCATTCAACCAGGCGGGTTCTCACCCGGCCCCGCCCGTCAGAGCGCCTGCCCGCGGCGCATCTGAAAGCGATCAGACCATGGGGCACAGGTCACGATAGCCCCATGGTCCGATCACGTTCATCTGGACCACGGGTGAACGCTCACGGATTCAGGGACTTGGTACAAGGTAAAAGGACAGTTATATGAATGTTGATTTCATGCGGACGGTTGACCGGTGGGTCGGTGTTCCGCTTACCTTTTTTCTGACCGTCACGATACGGGTCTTACGTCTTTTTCGCAGCCCGGGGAAGAACACCCCCCGGGCCGTCCTGTTCATCGAGCTTTCCGAAATGGGTTCCACTATCCTGGCTGATCCGGCCATGAAAAAAACCGCCCGGGAACTCGAAGCTGAAATTTTTTTCGTTATTTTCAAAAAAAACAGGCCCAGCCTTGACCTCCTGGGCACGGTTCGGAGCGCCAATATTTACACTATCCGGGAGAGCAACCTGCTTACCCTGGCCTGGGACACGGGACGATTCCTGCTCTGGACGAGACGAAAAAAGATTGACACGGTCATTGACCTGGAACTGTTTTCCCGCTTCACGGCTCTCTTGACCGCACTCAGTGGCGCCGTCAACCGGGTCGGTTTTCACAGCTTTTACAATGAAGGGCTCTATCGGGGTGACCTGCTGACCCATAAGGTCGCCTACAACCCCCATATCCACATTGCCAAAAATTTCATCGCCCTGGTGAACAGTCTTCTGACAGAAGAGCCGGAGCTCCCCTATTCCAAAAAGCCGATTCCTGACAGCGAAGTAGAGCTGCCGGTCATCGCCTGCCACGAGACCGAAATCGCCAACATGCACGAAATGGTCAGGCGTCACTACCCGGAATACGACCGGGCCGCGCACCGGCTGGTCCTGATCAACCCCAATGCCAGCGAGTTGCTGATCCAGCGACGCTGGATGCCGGAACGGTACGTGGAGCTGATGCGCCGTATTCTGGAGGAGTTTGATGACGTGGTCGTGCTGATCACCGGGGCGGGATCAGAGCGGGAAGAGGCTGATGTCATGCGGATGATGGTTGGCTCGAACCGGTGTGTCAACTTTGCCGGTGCCCTGCAGCTCGGACAACTGCCGGTACTCTATACCATCTCAAAACTCATGGTTACCAACGATTCGGGTCCGGGCCATTTCTCAGCCATCACCAACCTGCCGACCCTTGTCCTGTTCGGGCCGGAGACTCCAGCCCTGTACGGATCCCTGGGCAACTCGATGCCAATCTATGCCGGATTGGCCTGTTCACCCTGTGTCAGCGCGGCAAACCATCGCAAGACACCCTGCCGCGACAACAAGTGCCTGCAGGCCATCAAGGTTGACCAGGTCTACGAGCTGGTCAGGAAAAAGTTGACTGACGACAACACGTCCGGGAAATAAAAAACACAATCTACCGGGCCCCACCGGGCAGGTGCGCGTATGCCTCCCCAGGCACAACCGTCATCCCCGAATCACCCGGCTGTTGCCACATCAGGGTCAGGGCGGCGGTCCCTTTACGCTGAAAATATTTCATGTGCACCGGAAACCACCCAGCGCCTGTTACGGTAATACCTGCTTTTTTTGACAGCCGGTCACCGTGGACGCCGGGATCGCTGATCAACAGCCGGCCGGCAAGATACAGCTCAAAGCCGTCATTTGTTTTAGCCTGAAATATGTACGTACCGGGCTGGTCCAGATGCAGGAACCCTTCCAGGACCATCCCCACGCCCTGGCTCTGGCCACTGTCAAAGACTTCGACATCCTTGCCGAAACGGTGATTGAGCTGCAACAGAGGTGGGCCAGGCTTTCCTTTTTTTCGCAGCCGCTCCCCTTGGGGCATGTTCATGATGTGTCTGTAATAATCATAAAAGTAAAGTACGGACAGCCCCGGTGCAAGTTGCCCGGACTGGATACCGGCCGGCAGGAACGCCTCGTTGATTACGACAGTTTCCTCGTTGCGGTCAGGTCTCACTGTCCCGCAGCCGACAGGCGCAAAAAACAGGGCCGGGAGGAGCAGTACGACAAATAGTCTCTCGATGCGGCCAGGCACGACCGTGCCAGGATACGGTTCCTGTGAGCGCTTACATTGCTTCAACATTATCTTCCCGTGTAGCTGCCCTCTCTTTATCCGGCGCGGATACGGGAGGCAGCAAAAAAAGGGCAAGGAACTCGCCGGCCAGATACACCATGCCGCCGGCCCAGAGCACGTCGCTTAAGAAGTGTCCGCCTTGCAGAATACGGGCAGCCCCGACAACAGAGCCATACACTGTCCCTGACACCAGCCACAGGGCTGACCAGGCTGGCCTGCGACGGCGCAGGAGAAACCAGGGGCCGATCATGTAAAAGCCGACAGATCCGTGTCCCGAGGGAAACGAGCTGTTGTTGCCTGTTTTGCCGCGCTCCCATATCTGACTGAACTGATACTGGCCGCCAAACTCAACCAGTTCTCTGGGCCGGGCCCGCCCCA
Organism: Deltaproteobacteria bacterium; assembly: GCA_024278495.1. GTDB lineage: Bacteria > Desulfobacterota > Desulfobulbia > Desulfobulbales > Desulfobulbaceae > UBA10518. The sequence goes on along the minus strand of JAJRTB010000218.1, from coordinate 6,365 downwards.
GGTTATCCTTGAACAGGACATTAACCAGAAGTCCCGGTCCCAATACGAGCAGCAGTATCAGGAAAAGAGCCTGCCTTCGATAAGAGCCAAGGGAACGGGCAAAAAAGCCAAGCAAAAGGGTTGCGAGGGCGAGTCCGGCCAGGACAAAGGCAGGCACAGCAGCGTACTTGTAAATCATGAGCCAGGGCATGCTGTGCAAACCCGGCCACCGGACCTGTTCGTCATAGACCAGCCTGGCCAGACGAAGATCGGCATCGGTCCACCAGATAAGGAGGCTTGCCAGGATCAGGGCTCCTGTCACAAGCCCTATGCGGGTATAATCGGAAGACAAGTGTCAAGTCCTTATCTGGAGATGTTCATACGTGATTTGACCGTGGCGGGTGTTTGAGGTGAACATTCTTTGATCATGCCAGAGCTGAAACTATACCAGCAGATGAGAATTTTGGCAACCGACCTTTACCTTGTCACGGGTTCATTGATGTGCTAGAGAACAGATCAGGCACTGGCTTTCCGATGTACAATAAAAATTTTGCTGAGCTCCCATCCGATGACTGTCTCAAAAGAATGGACAGCCCTGAAGGCAACCTGGATAGTGCTCCTGGGCGGGCTTATCTTTCGCATTATCCTCAGCGGTCACTTCCTCCTGGTTCCGGACGAGACAAATTACTGGCAGTGGAGCCGCTATCTTGCCCTGGGATACCAGGATCACCCGCCCATGATTGCCTGGACCATCCGGCTGTCAACCTGGCTCTTCGGCCAAAACGAGCTGGCGGTTCGCCTGCCCGCAAACATAGGTATAACCCTGGCTGTATTGTACATGGCCCTGCTGACGGCGCGGATGTTTTCCTGGCACACGGCATTCCAGGTAACCCTGCTCTGCCAGGGTATTCTCCTTCTCAATGCGTCCGCCCTGATCGCCACCCCTGACGGCCTGCTCCTCCCCTGCTGGGCAGGCGCTTCGTACCATGGTGCCCGGGCCCTCAAGGAAAACCGTACCGGACAGTGGCTGGCCACCGGAACCTGGTTTGGTCTGGGGCTGCTCAGCAAGTACACCATGCTCATCTTCCTTCCCTCGCTGCTTCTGTGTATTCTGTGTATCAAACCCTATCGCTCCCGCCTGTTCCAGGTTCGCCCCTGGGCCGGGCTTACCCTGGGATTTCTGCTGTTCATCCCCGTCCTGATCTGGAACAGCAGAAACGAGTGGGCCACGTTCAGGCACGTTCTGTACATGGGCGGGGTCAACAGCGGTGATTTTTTTACCGTCCGCTATATCGGTGATTTCCTGGCTGAGCAACTTGCCCTGCTCTCCCCCCTGGTCTTTGTGCTGATCCTGTCTGCCTGGGTGAAAGGATGGTCGCGCCGACTTCCGGGACATGAGGACATCACCTTCCTGACTCTGATGTCCCTGCCTACCTTTTGTATTTTTCTCCTGTTGTCGCTCCACTCGCGGGTCTATGGAAACTGGCCCAGTGCCGGCTATTTGACGGCGCTCGTTCTGGTCGGCGGCATCTACAGCTCAACCCACGCAAGTTTCAGGGGACGTACGGGCCGACTCTGGAAAACAACCGTCTGGACTGCCTTCGCGCTTTGCCTGCCGGTCCTGGTTCAGGTTGTCTACCCGATACTCCCGGTGCCTGTCAAAATCGACCGTACAGCCAGGGAAAGTGTCGGCTGGGACGACCTGGGCCACAGTGTTGATGCGGTCTTGCGCACCATGGACAAGGCCCGGGATCCGTTTATTTTTGCCCTGCGCTACCAGTACGCCAGCGAGATCGCTTTTTATGCCCCCGGTCAACCCAGGACGGTTTCTGTCAACAGGTGGCACCGGCCCAATGTTTATGACTACTGGTTTGATGATGACGACCTGATCGGTCGGGATGGAGTGGGGGTCGTTGACAACAGGGACCATGTTCTGTTGCTCGGAAAAATTTTTGACAGGGTTGAGCTTGCCCGGACGCTTATAATTTACCGAAGTTCGCCCTGGTTCGGAAGGGAACCTGTTGCAACATTTTATATTGTCAGGGCGTACGGATTCAGGGGGGGGCAGCGCTGGCGGCCGCCTGATCCAACAGACATCCGGGCAACCAGAAGGCAGACGGCACACTGAGGATCAGCCGCCTGACCTCTCTCCACTGACAAGGTAGCGGTTTTATACATTTTCCTGAATCCGTGTGCGTTCTGACGGGCGGATCCGGGTGAGAACCCGTCTGGGTGAAGGTGTGAACAAATATTTCACTTTTTCAATACGTTAGTTGCCAAAGACACAAATTTTCGTCACGGATGCAGAATTTTTGCATTTTACCCTGTGACTGGTTACGGTTACATTGACCGTCAGGCAGGGATGTAATAAAATAAAACAGGTACGCGCATGAGTACATTTTTCCGCACAACCATCCCGGTACTGACATGAACCTGGCAACCGCCGAACAAATGCGACACCTGGACCAAACCGCTATTGAGCGGTACGGAATCCCAGGCGTAGTTCTTATGGAAAACGCCGGACGGGGGACCTTTCAACTGCTCAAGCGCGAGTTTGGAAGCGTGCGTGGCAAACTGGTACCGATTTTTATTGGTCCGGGCAACAACGGTGGCGACGGCCTGGTCATTGGTCGTTACGTGTACCAGAACGGCGGCATACCCTTTCTGGTCTACCTGGTTGATCCTGACCGGCTCAAGAATGATGCGGGAATTAACCGTCATACTGCCATGCAGCTTGACCTGCCCGGCACTATCGCCCTTGACAAGGCCGGACTTGACCGCGCTTTTCGCGCAATCAGCGACCGCCGAAACGAAACGCCGGTTCATGTAATCGTGGATGCCCTGTTCGGCACCGGTCTCACCCGTCCGCTTAAGGGGTTGTTTCTCGATGCGGTCAACCGCATCAACCGGTTCAGTGAAGCCCATACCCTGCCTGTCCTGGCCGTCGATATCAGCTCGGGCCTCAACGCGGATTCAGGGCGGGTCATGGGCGGATGCGTCCGGGCCGACCTGACAGCCACCTATGGTCTTGCCCAGCCCGGTCATTTCATGAACGGCGGCGCCGACCTGGTCGGCGCCCTGCATGTCGTAGATATCGGAATTCCCAAAAAAGCAATCGAGCAGGCCGGACTGACCTGGTCTGCCATTGACGCGGATATCCTTAAGCTGCTGGCACAACGGCCCGCAACCAGCCATAAAGGTAACTGCGGACACCTGCTGGTTCTGGCAGGTTCGTCCGGCAAGACCGGCGCAGCCCTGCTCTCCGGCCTGGGCGCCCTGCGCGTGGGTACCGGCCTGGTTTCCCTCTGCGTTCCTCATGAACTCAATCATATATTTGAATCAAGCCTGGCCGAGGCCATGACCGTGCCTCTGCCGGCTTCAAAAACGTACCTGACCCATGGCGACTTTGATAAAATCCTGAAACAACTGCCCGGCAAGAATGCTCTCGTCGTGGGGCCGGGGATCGGTACTGCGCCGGAAACGCTTGAGCTTGTCACCCGGCTGTACCGCGAGGCGCAAATCCCCATGGTAGTGGATGCGGACGGACTTAACATCCTGGCCCGGGACCCCGGCTCAATGATTGATCCGCCGGCACCCCGCTTGCTGACTCCCCACCCGGGCGAAATGTCCAGGTTGACCGGCCTGAACACCCGTGAGATACAGGGGAACCGCTTAAATGCCACCCTGGACTTCCTGAACAGGGTCAACAGGACAAGTGCCAACGTCACCATGATTCTCAAGGGTGCGGGAACCCTGGTCTGCGATCCAGCTGGGACCTGGGCGATCAACACCACCGGTAATCCCGGCATGGCCGCAGGCGGCATGGGTGACGTTCTGTCCGGCCTGCTGGGAGGGCTGCTTGCCCAGGGCTATTCTCCGGCCGAGTCGGCCCGGCTGGGCGTCTTTCTCCACGGACTCGCCGCCGACAGGCTGGCCCAGTCCGCCCGGATCGGTTTTCTTGCCTCGGAAGTCGCGGACATCATTCCGGCTCTTCTCTAGAAATAACCTGAATCCGTGACGAAAATTCGCGGCTTTGGCAACTAACGTATTGAAAAAGTGAAATATTTGTTCTCTCATTCAACCAGACGGGTTCTCATCCGGATCCGCCCGTCAGAACGCTCACGGATCCAGGAATAAATAATTTTGTCCAAAGTCAAAAACTGATGAACTTGTAAAAAGTCGAAAATCCTGGCTGAGCACCACGTAAATTCAACCAGTTACAACGCTGAACCGTCGGTTTCGTGACTTTTTGCGAAACCGACAAAAAACTGCAAAAAAATTTGCGCAGTCATAAACGATACGTAACTCGTCACAGGGTAAAACACCAAAATGTATAAAACCGCTTGCAACGATACCATGTTCAACTCAAAAAGGAGTTCAGGATGATAAAGGCGCGTGACATAATGACAACGGATGTCATCACTGTCCATGAATCAATGTCGGTCCGGGACCTGGCCCGATTGCTTGCTGAAAAAAAGATAAGCGGCGCGCCGGTTGTGAATGACCACGGCGCTCTGGTTGGCGTCGTGACAGAAAGCGACTTGATAGATCAGGTGAAGCGGGTGCACATCCCGACCGTCATGGCCCTGTTTGATGCCTTTCTGTTTCTGGAAAACCCGGACAGGCTTGAGCAGGACCTGAAAAAGATGGCCGCCTCGACCGCTGGTGAAATATGTTCAAAGAACCCGGTCACGGTCGGTCCGGACACCCCGCTGGATGAACTGGCAACCCGCATGTCGGAGGATGGTATTCATACTCTGCCGGTCATGGACGAAGGTCGCATCACGGGGATCATCGGTAAAACCGACATTATCCGAAGCATGGCCCGGCAACAATGAGGCGGGGACGGGGCGGGATGATGACCCGCCCGCCCCACCACTTTCTTCGCACAAACAGGATAGGGGCGAGCCCGGATATTTCACAAAGGTCGTCGCGAAAAACAGCAGGTCGCTTGTGAAATATGCGGGCTAGACTTTGACCTCGGTCAGCCAGAAATCGTGAAGGTTGCAGAAACTGGTGGCAAACAGTCTGCCCTTGTACCCCCCGGGTATTTCGTAGGAAGACTCCGGCGTGTCAGTCGAGGAAAAAGTTTTGGCGCCCACCACAGTGCCGTCTTCCAGCACGAGGGTATGGCGAACGATAAAATGAGCATCAGACATGGGGTGGTTGGTCTTGACGGTCACGGTTGAGCCACTGACATGAACTATCGGAGCATGGCTGCCCGCCTTGCCGTTCCACTTGCCCTGATCATTTTTTGTGTATATGATGCCGGTAAAGTCAGTTTTTGGTGAGGCATGGGCCCGGCCGGGCGAAGATCCGAATCCGAGTGCGAGGGCAGAAACCGCAACCGCAGAACCTTTTAAGAAATCGCGTCGTTCAATCATACTTTCCTCCTCAATTTTCCACGTTAAGGGTATTTTTGAGCGTGACGCAGAACTCGGGCGCATGGGCCATTTCTGGACGACACGTGTTAAGTACATATTTTAAGTATCAGTTCAGGTAAATCAAGAGTACGCTCTTTTTATATACAATCCAAAGAGGTCCCAACCATGACAAGAACATATGTTTCTTTCCTGCTCGGTCTCGTTTTTCTTCTTGTTCTTCTGGCCGAACGGCCCGCCGGTGCCTCTCAGGTTGTCCTCTTTGACCAGGGTCACGGTCAGAAATTCCTGACGGGTCAGCAAGGGCCTCTGGATCTTTCCTGTTTCGCCGAACTCTTTACCGAACAGGGAGCAACAGTCAAAACAACTGCCCGACCGTTGACAGACATGGTGTTGGGGGACATTGACATTCTTGTCCTGTCCGGCCCCTTTGCCCCGGTGAGCCGAAGCGAAACCAAAGCCATAGTCCGGTTTCTGCACCAAGGCGGCAAACTTGCAGTTATGGCACATATTGCCCAGCCCCTGGGTACCCTGCTTTCAACCTTTGGCGTTCGGATTTCGTCCTCTCCTGTCGGAGAACAGGCCAACCTGCTTGGCTCAAACCCTCTTGACTACACCCTTCTCAACCTCGAGGATCACCCGTTGACCGTCAACCTGGCCGGGATCAATGTGTATGGAGGCTGGGCCCTGCTGCCTGATCAGAATCACTTCACTCCACTTGCCACAACCAGCGCCCTGGCCTGGCTGGACATCAACCGCAACAACAGGCGCGACGCCCGCGATCCGGTTCAGGCCTTCCACCTGATCCTTGCCGGCAAGGTACGAAAGGGAGACGTGGTGATCTTTGGTGACGACGCAATCTTTCAGAATAAGTTCATCAAGGGCGACAACCATGCGCTGGCTGTCAACCTGGTCAAGTGGTTCATGCGCCCCGGCACGGAAATCTGATATGTTTGTACAAGGCTGGAACCCACTTGCCGGGCAACCTTATCTTCTTGCTAAGCG